>CAYZPO010000001.1:0-2059 GCA_964480695.1 uncultured Gammaproteobacteria bacterium
GGGGAATATGGTCGTGCCGACCATATTAAACTCCTTCGCTCGGAAGACGTTGAATGAATTCAAGTCTTCTCTCGCTCAGTCGTGTAATCGAACCGGCGTGATTCATCTAACCACCCTGGGATATCAAAAAGCCGCCGTCCTAACGGACGACGACTTTTTGGTGACCCCAGGGGGAATCGAACCTAATGCTGAGTGGGACACGTAATTCACTGTGCCTGGCGCAAAAGGACGATTCGAGACTCAACCAAGCAGAATATCCCAGACTCCCATTTCCACTCAGTTCTTTCGCTCATTGCTGTTGATTATCATTTGGTGGGCAGTAGGTGGGCAGTGCGTCTGACGATTTCTCTGCGCTTCACACAATCCACGGCACTAATCGCCATGGAACTCTCTCACGATACTTCACGTAGTTTTCGCCAAGGTTCTCGATCAGGGCTGATTCTTCGTTCTTCGCCATGAGAGCGAAACCTACAACCTTGGCGCCTAGAGCTATCCAGGCTACCCAGAAGTCGATGATAACACAGAGACCAAAATATCCGATGATGTTGCCAAGGTAGATTGGATGCCTCACAAAACGATAGGGACCGCCCTGTGCGATCTTGTGGTTCTCCTTCACCGCTATTTCTAGCGAGTAATTCCGTCCCAGGTAGAATATCGAAATAACATCTAACAACAATGCAGCGCCTATGATTGTCGCTCCACCTCCCAACTTCATCCAGCTTTCTGGCATGCTGGGCGCCGTAGAAAACACTCGAACCACCACGAATCCCACTGCAACAACAAGACATGCAAGTAGCGCTATCCACGTAAATCTAGGTGACCTTTTTTGAACTATCGCTTTTCCCGACCGGCGGATAGCTACAATCCTTATCACAAACCAAGCACCCAGATAGCTGGCAACAAGAACAGCGTCAGTCATCTTTTTCTCGTCTACAATAGAGGTATGACCATCAGGGCCATAGCAGGTACGCTAAGAACCCGAAGGGAACACAGTTGTCTCTCATTCTGCCAACGCAATGTAGCAATCGAAAACGCGACTGCAATAGTCACTAACACGAAGGCTACTGCAGTGCTTCCAGCCTGCAGTGTTCCTCCCGAAACCAAGTACACGATAGAAATGGCGATGGCTGGAATACTCTGACACGTGGCGAGTACATATCGTGCCAATTGAGGGCCCAACGCTACAGCAAGTGTTTTCTCGCCGTTCCTAGTGTCTTGCTCATGGTCGATCAAGTGGGCCACTCCCTCGAATCCAAAGAAAGCTATTGTGAGTAGTCCAGCAAGTAACAAACTCGCTGCACTCGGGACTTGGCTTGAAGCAGCGCACCCGGCGTAAAAGCTAACTACTCCATATGCCACTGCAACGGCAGACAGTCCCCACACTCCTCTTTCTTTCAATCGTATTGGCCTAATTGAATACGCCATTCCGATAGCAAGAAATAATGCCGCACATATTGTGAATTTCATACCCATGTAGGAGGAAACAACCAATCCCGCGACTGCGAGACAAATAGAGTAGATTATCGCCGATGTTCTCGAAATCTCCCCTCTAGCTATTTTTTTCGTCCCGCCAGAAACATAGATCCGCCATCGGTCCTTCGTAGTTCCTTCTGCGTCCGAATCGGAGTCCGTCACCTCATTTGCTGCCCAACAGGCCATTCCCAGTAGTAAGAAAGCCCCTACGACATTGACCCCGGTGGCCCAAGAGGTGCCGCAGGGCACTCCGCAGGCGTATCCCGCTCCCGCGGAGGCCATTGCGGGCAACACATAATATGGCCGCCCTATTTGGTAGTGGTTAGCTGCTCGTCCAAGAACGTCACGCATTTCCATTCACTCCTTTACCGCCTTTGGCTTCAACACGAAATGCCCAACAACGAGCACCAGCAAACTAATGAGGAATCCAGGGCCGAAAGCCGTATCCGGCATAACGGGCAGTAACACCAAGGTTATCGCAATCCCAGCTATCATGCTGACAACTGACGCACCGGCGTGAAGTTTCTTCGAGAAAAGTGACCAGATGATGGCCGGGCACAACGGCATCATCACAAATGCTCCCATT
>CAYZPO010000001.1:2159-64368 GCA_964480695.1 uncultured Gammaproteobacteria bacterium
ATTTTCTGCCGCAAATATTCTCTGCCAAAGTTCCATGAACATAAACGCCGAAACGATACTCAGAAGCAGAGCCATGGCAAAAAATGGGACTCCAGCGAAGGCGAATAGATCGAAATGAGTCGAAGGAAGAGTTGCGAAGTCTACTCTCCCGCTGGTAAAAATAATTGGTACAATAAGGATCAAGATAACAACCATTATTACAAAAGAAAGTGCATCAGCATAGAAATTGCTCCGAAGTCCACCTATTGCCGTGTATACAATCGTAACAATTCCAGCAATGAGCAATATCACATTGAAACTAATACCAGAAATGACTGTTCCCACCGCACCGATACCAACAAATTGAAGTCCAGTAACAAATAGATACCCAAAAATAACTACGATGGCAGCGACTAGACCGACGGAAGGGGACCCATAGATTTCTGTTAGGAGTTCTGGGACGGTACTTGCCTTGAATTGGTCCCCAAGCCGTTTGATTCTTCCCGCAAGAATCGCTAGCGTCAGTGAAGTTGCGATAGAAACAACTACCATCGTTGTACCGAAACTAATTCCGGTCTCGTATCCCTCAGCTGCTACCGAAAGGAAGAACCCGGCACCGACATTGGTGCTTACTATGCTCGCCACAAGAAAAGCCAGTTTCGTCGCCCTACTATTAACCAGGAATCCTGCCGTTCCTTGTCCTTTAGAGAAGTAGGTTGCTACTCCAAAGACCGCAACCAGATATATGATGACGATAATAGTATCTGCGATGTTCATATTTCTCACGCTCCTTTCGCGGCTTCTTGTTGGTGTATTAACGGAGCAGGCGCACTCTCTGGTCGGAAGTTCTTCGTCATATATAGATTCACAAATATCTGTTGTGCAAACACGGTTATTGCAAGCCACTTTGCTGGCATGACCAAGTAGAACACAATAACGGTGAAGAGTAGACCCCAAGAAGCAAGGCGCTCAAAGATCTTTCTACCCTTGGAATTTGGTCCAAAGTGGAAAGCGTATAAGAGAACGGAAACCGCTGCTGTTGCGAGCGCCCACAGAACCACTGGTACTGCTAGAAAATATACTGAAAATGGAAGGTGGCTTTCGACCAAACTGTTGCAGAGGATGCTGGCCTTTTCCAGCTTTGTAACCGAGACCAACAGTAGCAATCCAAGCGAATAGTTCAACAGCACAATATGCCACACAATAAAATAGGGTATAATTAAATGAAATGGACTTGTAGCGGCAAGGACGACAGCCTTGAACACGCCAGTTAGAACTTCCGCAAGTCGAAGTTCCTTTTCTTCTTCTGCGTTCTCAGCGTTCCTTCTTTTTTCCCTCAGGGTTTCCATGCTGACATTGTACTTTTTTTTCCAATAAGTTATCGATGGGAATAGTTCTACAATTTTCTCGTCGAGATGCCCCCCTACAAATGTACAAATGTGACTCGCTTGTACTTGTACAGACAGTTTGATCATCACATAGTTCCAGACCCCACAACATATAGCAAATGCCGCAATCTTGTAGTAGATTTCATATTCTGTAATTGCTAACACGGGAGGAACTTGCTCTCGACCCAATCCCATATTGTCTATCAATTGAAGGAAGACCAGAAGAAGTGAGAATATAACCGTAATATCAATCAGGATTTTCCCTATCGCCCACAGAGGTGAGCTTTCGGTCCTTCCCGACATCCGCTTGAAGCCGAGGAAACGAACAACCCAGTCCTGCGCAAAGAAACCCAGGACTACCAGGAGTATTGTTGCCTGGAAAAAGGAGTGAAACAACTCCTCAAAATGTGCGACTTTCAGCAGCAATCCAATGGTAGCAGCGTAGATAAAGCCGACAAAAGCATCCAAGGAACTCAAAGAGGGAGGAGTTTTTTCATCTACTAATGCAGTAGTGCTGCTCATTGTCACCCCCTCAAATGCACCCTCAAGTGGCATGAAAGACAACCGCTGTGAGTTGATTCTAGACCCAACTCCACACCAATCTTCTTCCCAATCGGTACACTCGTCAAGGCAGTACAAGCAACTTCGTTTATTTTATAAGTACTTATTTCTGCAAAGGGACTCCCTGTTCGAATCTCATGAAACGTTGAGAGTAACGGGGCTTTCGTTTGGCGTCGCCTTCTCGTATATTTGGCGACGTCCAGCCCATCTGGACCGCTCAAGCGAAGGAACCCAAACGACGCCCCATGACGCTGAACGACCTCATCGACGACTACCTCGCTCATCTACGGGATGACCGTGCCCTGGCCGAGCGAACCTTGCGCTCCTATGGTCAGGAGTTGAGGTTGTTCGCCAGTGTCGTTGGCGAAGGTGTGGCTGCCGATGAACTCTCCAGGGATCACGTACTCGCCTACCTGAACAAGGAAGGCCCGGACGGAAAACCGCTGAATCCATCGAGCCGCAACCGCAAGCTCATCGTGGTCCGCGGCTTCTGCACTTTTCTGAAAGAACGTGCGCACGCGCGTAAAGACGCTTCGGATGGGATCTCCTGGGCGCGCGTACCCCGGCAGGAACGGCCAAGCCTCTCGTTGGCCGACTACCGAGCACTGCTGGATGCCCTGGACGCCATGAGGCTCCCGGCCTGGCGCCAGGTACGAGATCGATGCTTGGTTCAGCTCCTTTTTCACACCGGCATCCGCGTGGCCGAGCTCGTCGCCATCCATGAGGACCAGATGGACCTCGAGCACGCCGTGATCACCGATCTTCCCCGTAAGGGTGGTGGTGCTCAGACCATCCCGCTCAACCACGTGGCGGTGACTGAACTGAGGCGCTGGCTATCGACGAGGAACAAGCGAGACGCGCAGGACGAACACGTGTTCATCGGCCGTACCGGCTCGGGGCTCGGTGTACGCCAGGTGGAACGTGTGACCAAGGCCCTGGGCCAGCAAGCCGAGATCCCGTTCCCGGTGACGCCTCACGTCATCCGGCACACCTTTGCCTCGGAGTTGGCCCGGTTGGGCGTGAACATGGAGATCATCCGCAGGCTCATGAACCACCGCAACATCGCCACCACGAGCCGGTACACCCACGTCGGGCTGGATGCGCTCAGGGAGGCTGTGGAGTTACTTGGAGAGAAAACCGTTGACGCCTGAAGGTCGCCTCATATACGATGAGGCGACATCCAGGCATGGGAGGACCGAGGCGAGCATGAGGAATCCGGAGATGATGAGTCTTCACCTTCCAGGGTAGCAGTTCAGCACAGCCTGACAAGGCTGGGTTTCTGTTGGGTTATCCACAGCTTCGTCCCCCTCGGAGAGCAACCACCACCGAACAAGATGAGGGAGAAAGGGATGAGGGAGAACAACGTACGGATCTTGAGAAATCGGGGACGATGCGCCTTGGGGCTTGTGGTCATCCTGGCGATCACGCCGATGCTCATGGGCATCACCGCTCAGCGGTTGTACAAGGACGGCCAATCGCTCGAGGAGCAGGACAACCTCTACGCGGCTGCCCTGAGCTACATGGACGCGCTGGACCAGAATCCCAACCACCGCAAGTCCCAGGAAGCGCTCAACCGTGTGGCCGAGGGAGCCTACGAGGAAAAGCTGGCTATTGCTGCGGAGTACGAGGGCCAAGGGCGCTTCGAGGACGCCTTAGAGGAGTACAAGGACCTTGAAGCCTTGGTCAAAGACCTGCGCTACTTCAATGCCCTCAACTTCTCCACTATCAGCGTCAACGACAAGATCTTGGAGATGAACAGCTCCGCGGCCGAACAAGCGTACCAGCAGGGCGAGCAAGCGTTTGCCCAGGGGGACTGGGACAAGGCCCTGGACCGCTACGACGAGGCCCTGTTCTTCACAGCGGGCTACAAGGACGCCGTAGACAAGCTGGCGACTTGTCTGTACCGCCTAGCCGAGCAGGATCTGGAGTCCCACAACTACCGCCAGGCAGCCAAGGGATTTGTGGACTCGCACAAGGCAAAGGTCGTCCCTCCTGGCGATGCCGCCATGCGCGCGGCTGAGATCCACGCAGCCCTCGGCAACCACTTCATCGAGGCAGGATCTTGCCGCCAGGCGGTTGAAGAACTGACCATGGCGGACCAGCTGTCTGGCGGCCGAGTCGCCGATGACTTGGTCCGTGCTCGAGACTGCGCCACCTTTTCTGTGGCCATGTTGCCCTTCGACAATCCCACGGGCCGCAACCTTGCCGGCATGGCACTGGGGGAGCGTCTTGCAGACGCAACCTCTTCGAGGGTGCGCAAGGATGTCAGTGAGTACGTCAAGATCATGGAGCGCAGCGCCCTGGATGCCGTGCTCGTGGAAAAGGGACTCAGTGCCGTGGGCGTGTCGTCTTCGGCGGGAACTCGCTTGGAAGGGGTGGACTACCTAGTCGTGGGCAAGCTCACCCAGGTCCAGGTCGAGCATCCTGGGGACCAGCCTCAGACGCGGTCAGTCATGACCCGGCAACGCTACGACTGCGTCAAGACCTCGAGCAGTGGCAATACCTACAACGACCACTGCTTTCGCGATGTGCCCGTGGAGTACACCTACCACTCGGACCACCTGGCTATCCGAGTCGCCGGTTCAGTCACGGTCGTGGATGTGGAGACAGGTGAGCAGGTGGGCTCCAAAGCCCTCGACGCTTCGGCTCGCGACTCTGTCGAATGGGCAGACGCTTTCCGCAGGGCATCCAACCAAGAGTCGGTCACCGTGGTAGAGATCAATCGGAGGGGTGGGCTGGAGACCAGCGACTACGCAGTGCTTCACCTGGCCGAAAGGACCAGGACGCTGAGAAGCGAGGGTGAGCTCGCGTCTGATGTGGTGGAGCAGATCGCGCGAGATGCTGCCGGGGTTGTCGTTGGTTCGGTGGATAATCCCGGACCGCTGAAGGATCCTGCCGAACTGAGCATCGCTTCGTTGCGTTAGCTTGCCCTGTAGTCCCCAAACTCAGCAGCAAGAGGTAAACCGCATGTGCTTCTTGGAAGGTGGGCTTGCAGTCAACTGAGGATAGTCAGCGGAGCGAACACCCGTCTCTCCATTTCAAGCTTGCTTTAGATGTGTTTGTTTCAGAAATCATCCGGCTTGTGTCTCAGAACCAAGGGTCCAAACGCCACCTTTCTTGATCGAACTTCCTACTTCACTCTTCTCAGACACGTACTTCTCGGTTCTTCTAGCCTCTCTGAAAAGTGCCCTTTCCTTGTAGTATTTTGACCCTGTTCGGAAGGCAGCTGCAAGCGTAGTGTTTACGGCCGCAGCGGACAAGTTCCAAACGGGACTATTCAACAGCCTACCTATGATATGTGGGGCGCTATAAAACTCTAAAATACAGCGTATTAGGCCATCTTCTAGCTCATTTGACGTCATTCTTTTTGGCTCAAACACAGAGTGAGCTGTATCGTATTTGCTCCAAGGATAACGCAGTCCAAACTTCGACTCGTTGGAGGTTTCAATATAGAGGCGTCCTTCTCTCTGGTACTTACTAAACAGATTTGTTCCTGGGTATGGGGTTAGAATATGAAATGCTGCGGCCTCAAGTTTGGATTTTTTACAGAAATCTAAAGTCACATCGAAGACACTGCTATCTTCATTGTCAAATCCGAAAACAAATGATCCTTCAACCATTATTCCCTGGTCATGAACACGTTGAACGCAATCAACCAGATCCTGAGGTATTGCGTTTTTCAACCTCCAAATGTGCGACAGAGAATCAAAACCAATCATCATTCCTTTGCAGCCACTCTTTCCTATCTGTACAAGTAGGTTCTTGTCACGACATACGTTAACGGGTAGTTGGGCATACCAATCAACACCTGTCACTCCTATTTCTTGGATAAATTGTGCGAAATGAGGATTCTCAAATAAATTGTCATCCAAAATAAATATTCGCTTCGTCCGCGTACTCTTAATTTCATTCACCACATCTACAATGTCTCGCGCACGCAGCCCCTTTCCTGCTGTAATAGGAACAGAACAAAAAGGACATGTGTTCGGGCATCCTCTACTTGTTTGAATGGAAGCCCCCTGAAAGAGACTTTTTCCTCGTAGTAGTTTCCTGGATTGCATAGGGAAGTCACGCGGGGTAACAAGATCAGAGCCTCCCGATTCGTTTGTATATAGGCTTCTATAATCTCCAGATCGAATATCATCAAGCACTACGTTCCACAGGTACTCGGCTTCGCCTTTTACTACAACATCGCAATATTTTTGTGCCTCCTCCGAACACACCGTAGGATGAATTCCGCCCAGCACGACGATACTGCCTTTTCGTCGGAATTCCGCAGAAAGCTCATATGCTCGCTCGGCCATACAAGTCGAGACGGTGATTCCTACCACATCCCAGTGGCCTTTTTTGGGGATTGTCTCAACGCTCTCGTCAATGATTTCAACGTCCCAACACTCCGGCGTGATGGACGCCAGAGAAGTGAGAGTGTTTCGATAGATGTGGAAAATGCGTTTGCCAGCACGCATCATCTTAACTGGGATTACAATTTCTTTAGCAGGTGAAACCAGTAGCAGTTTCATTTGCATCACCCTGTGACCTGTTGGCCAGTGCCCGTGGTCGTTGGTGTTTCCTTTTTTGATAGTATTTTCATCTGTCTATCTAGGAAATAACAAAACACTGTAACATAAATGGACAGTACACCGTATCCAATGGACAGCACGCCGAAACCAAACCCATCGATTTGATTGCTGAGCATATTGAAACCCTGTACCCATTGAAGTTGATATGCATTTGTGAGTAGGCTTTCGATGCTGTTGTGGATAAACCAAAATACAAATCCAAGAAAAATGGCTACGAAGTGGAAGACGTACCAAACCTTGTTTGGAACTATAGATGCTTGAAGTGCAAATATTATTGCTACGATAACCGTTACAGCCCAACCAAAAAACACACCCAACGAACCAAGTTGTGTTCGGTTTTGCCCTGGCTTCTCTACGAGAGAAAACCAAGAGACATCAATGTCACTACTACCGGAAAAAGTAATTCTCGTTCCTTCAATCGTCTCGATTGCTTCAATCACCTCAAATGGGGTAGATCCGACGAATTCCGCTAGCTCACAAACTCTGACAATTTCGTGCTTGGTTTCTGAAATGAAACGGAGCACGTAGGCGACTTCGGCTTCCAACTCAGTGAGCTGCGCACTCTGTACTGCGTGTACTAGGTCGTTGTGTTCCCTCCATGAGCCTTCGACTTTCTGAATTGCGGGCTTCAAGTATGCCGCACCGATATGAACTTCTATTTCATTTCCTGTAGATATGTTGAGTTCATCGATATTTGTTGAAGTAAGAAGGACGAGGACTAGAAGTAGTATCGTCCCTGCACCTCTGGCCAGAAACAGCCGCCGCCGCCGATTCCAGAAGCGTTTTTTTGACAAGAAGTACTCGAGAGGATAGAACATCGACTGCTTGAGTCTCGGAATAGACAACGAAGTGAAAAAGAAAAAGACAAAATCCAAGACCAAAAAAGCAAACAGTAAGCCTAGTCCAAGCTCGAGGTACACAGCGATGAGTGGCATTGTTAGTGTTGCGGCCAGTTGCCAGCCAAAGTAACGCCTAACGCTTGTCGAGTATGCCCTCGACAACTCACCATTTAGAGTACTACCGTCAAGAAACTTGAGCCTACCTAGCTTGGACTGGTAGTAGCCTTCAATGTACTTTAGTAGATTGAAAACAAAGAAGTGCAATACGACGACGGCAACAACACCAACGGTCCGAAAAGAGTAGCTGATGGATTCCCACGGGAGCCACTCGTAGTCAGAAAATATAAAACCTCCCATGAAAAATGGGCAAAGAAACAGAACCACCACCGCAAATCCCCATCTAACGGTGTTGCTCTCCCACAGCGAGAATCTTTCAAAGAACTTCCATCGATGCGATAGCAAACCATATATATAGTCAAACAATATCATTACTACCGCTAAAATAATAATTGCGCACAAGAGATAGACTATTGTAGTAAACACAGACGTCGCCTCAATCACTCCAAAGACATAATCTGCGATTGTTATTGAGACTAGACCAACGATTGAAAGAAGAATTGGTATGAGATAAAGGAGGTACGGTATCCCCAGAAAGGCTCTAGTGGGTTTCTCTCCTCGCAAGACAACAAGTCGCCTATATGCACTGTTGAACAGTGGTATATAGATGTAATATGGCAGGAGAGCTAGAACCATGATTGTTGAGACAACATTTGTTGGCGTCTGAACAATGTACCAGCACGAAACACAGAACCCAGCAGCAGATAAAACTAGCAATACTGCAAAGAGATAGTACTTCTTGAGAAAGTCTGTAAGAGGCAATTTTTGTTGGAAAATATCTGGAGTGGCAAATTCTAGCTGGTGAGAAATGATGTAGATGAAGGGAAGAAAGAGCCCAGCATGAATCAGTAGCTTGAGGAGATCAATATTTGAGAATGGGATACGAGCGAGTTCTGTTCCACCAAAGGCCAAAGACAGTACTATTACGACGAAATAAAAACTCGCTCCTGTGGCACCCGAAAAGCAAATGCGTATTTGTTTGCCAATTCCCAATTCAGAAGACACATGTCCCTCCCAGCCAATGTGCACTAGCTCATCTCAATGTCGGCGAATACCTCTCCAGTAATGCTATTCACTACGCAGAACCAGACTAACACATCGCACAAGTGTGAACCAATCGTTGATGTGGATCTGGAAATGAAAGTTACAAATAATAACGGTTATGAAAGGCACCACGTCACGTGGTGCCTAGCAGTGGATTGCATCGTTTGCATGCATCCTTGAACTCACACTTCGGACAAGCCCAGGAAGGAACAGGGAAGAAAGACCGATTGCAGATCGCCTGATAGACCTCGAACGCGAGCTTCACGAACCAGCCCTCCTCGCGCTGACTCTTGCTGATCTCGAACTCTTCGAGCGCTGGTTTCTTGGTCTTGAGCAGCTCGACCACTGAGATCCTCGGCTCAGTGCCTGAGATCTGCCGCCAGGCATAGGAGTATCCAGACAGCTGAACTAGCCATTGGTAGCCGTTGGGATCGACCTTCTTGGCGGCCGTCTTGATCTCCCCGACCACGCCATCGTCCTCGATGAAGTCGATGTAGCCAACCAGAGGAACGGCTAGCTCTTCGCCGGTGTCGTGATCGATGATGGGCACCTCGAAGCGCTCTTCGACCACGCTGAACGTTCGGTGGGCGAACTTGGTCACGAACAGGCCCACGAGCGTCTCTCCAAGCTCCTGCAGGCTCTCTGGGGTCTGCTTTCCATCGAACGTCAGCCCACCTGGCGCAGTCTGCGCCGTCCAGTCCGCCCGAAAGATGCACAAGGTGCGATCAAGCGAAGGATGAGAGCCTTCCAGCCGTCGTCGGCTCCACCACTCGATGGTCGTGTGCACGGCCGAACCGAACGCCATGGCTGCTGCTTTGCGCTCAGGCTCAATGTGGTCGATGTAGCGGAAGCGGTACTTGCGAGGGCAGATGAGAAAGGTGTTGAGCTGGGATACCGAGAGGTACTCAGGTCCCATGCGCGCCCTCCTGTCCGTACTGACCGCGAAGGTTGTCGATGAGCCAGGAAGCCGTGTCCTTGCCGATGTCCGCAAGAGGCACACCAGCCTCTTCGGTGATCACGGTCGTGGCAGCGTCTCCCTCGATCCCGGCTTGCGCCAGGATGCGATAGAGCAACCGGCGCTGAGCGTCGGTCATCCCGTCTCCGTTGGATCTAGACGAGGACCAGATGCCCTGGCCGTTTCCTCGACCGTTGCCGTTCGGCGGTCCTTGCGAACTACCATTCGATCCACCGTTGTAACCGTTGTTGAGCAACTCGGTGTTGTCACCGAGCTCCTCGAGTGCGACCAGGCCGATGTTCACCGCGTCTCGCAGAGCTCGCGCCTTGGCCCGGGTTTCGGCCATTCGGATCAGGTGCGGCACGATCTTGGCGTGCACGTTCCTCGGCGACGCGTCACCGATCCCGGTGAACACACCACGCTTTGTCTTCACGTCAGCCTTGGCGATGCACAGGAACTGGTTGTCGTCCGTTGGTATCTGCACCAACTCGGTGCGGATCTCGCACAGCTCGTCCTGGTGAGCACGAGCGAGCAGCCCGGCGTAGGTTGCGACCTCCTTTTCGGCTACCACGTTGCCGTGCTGGTCCTTGATCTTGATCCGAGTGGTCAGGGGGGTGTTGACTCCGTTGGGCATAGGGGTGTCCTCCGTGGCGTTTCTTGGTGAAGTTGTTTACGAGTAAGAAAAAGGTGCTTTCTTACACGTTGCCACGGAGAAGGAGTGCTGGGGAGGGGGGGTGGGGGAGCGGAACTGTTCAAACGAGGTGCTGTTTGATGGCGTATCTACGGCTATTCCTTTTTCATGTTGTCTTGATAAACTGTGGCGTTATCTTTCCACACGCCATAGCCCTTCACACGAAGCTGAACCTCAATATCCAATCTCGCATCCGAGCTGGGATCTCCTATCATTCGAACATCTTCTACTTTCTCTACAGCCCTCAGTTGGAGGAACAGACCATCTGCATTAGATCTCCTCATGGGGATTGCTGCGAGACGAATAATCTCAGATTTCAACAGATCAGCAGGATCAACACCAGGCATCGCGTTTGTCAGTTCGCTTGATCGAAGCCCCAGCTCGCGCCGAAAGAGCATTTCGCCTTTTGAAAGACCAATAGCAGTTCGGATATTTTGCGGAAGTGCCTCTAGCCCCCTTATCATTTTGAAGTTCGCAAATTCTTCGGTGCTTACAGTGCCACCAAATTGCCTGGCATCTTCCCGGTCGAAACGGGGTTCTACATGAAGGACAATCTGCGTTTTCCCATCAACGATTCTCCAGCTTGGAGGGCTCTCTAATTGTCTGCCATCCCCGAGTGTGTTTACCAATACATACTGTTCGTGTGTTTTGTAATTTCTAAATTCACTAGAGAAGTCAGTTAGACCGCCTATGTCCCCCGAAAGAATTTCATCAGCCCGAAACACCCATTCGTTTCCATTCGCGCTGACCTGCAGCCCTTGAAAGAAAAAGCTCGGTCCAATCGCGACGAGGCCGCCTTTTTCATTTCTGTTTGTAGATTCTTGAACTGTAGATGCGTGTTGACCCGCTGTCACTACGTGTAGCTCATCAACTATCTGGTTAGTTTTCTTTTCAATTGACTCCACCGCGTCAATTACTGTGCGCTGGAATAGAATGTCGTCATCAATACAGATGTCGTGACATGCTTCCGCGAGCCGGAGAAGAAGCTCACGAGCTTCCACTTGATCAAGATTGTAGAGCGACGCACGCTCTCCTTCTTCCATAGAATCGCGATTCTCGGTCCACGTTTCTACCAGAGCCTTGTGCCAGTTTTCCTTGCTCGGAATTCGCTTGCGGTTGAAGTCTCGGAGGATCGTCAGAACGGCCGGACCAAAGTCGTCTCTCCTCTCACCCTTTGGAGTAAGCCGGAACAGGGATTCTGGATTCGCAGCAACACCCATCGGCAATGAGTCAATCCAACCTGTGATTTCTTTTCGAAGCTCGCTATTAAGTTGTTTATTGCTCAATCCGTTGACGGTGAAACCGGCGCACAGATTCACAATGAAGCCAAGCAGAGTAGTTGAGGGATCAGGTAACATTTGTGTTCCAATATCTGAAATTGCTCAGTCTAGTTTAGCCCTTCTAGCTTCGCCAGCCCTCAACCGCCCCTCCTCATCCTCACCCACCGTGAACTCCACCACCGTGTCCGGCCCCTTGAGCCGGGCGAACGCCTCGTTGCTCAACCGCCCACCCTCGAAGTCTGTTCCATGACAGAAGAGGGAACGGCCTGGGGTGTCCATCGACAGCTCGGTGTACTCAGTGATCCATCCGAAGTACTTCTCCTCGTTGATGGCGTGGAAGAAGCCGCGGTGCACGTCCTCGTCTGTAGGCATGAGGCCAGGGATGAGGAGACCCGATCGGAAGTTGTCAGCAGCTTCCCTCAGGTCGCGGGACACGTTGTGGAAGCCCATCACGTCCACACGACATCCTTGGTTTTGCAGCGCCTCGACCAGGCGAACGAAGTCTCCATCGCCGCTGATCAGCACCAGGTAGTCCAGGTTGCGCGCTTGCAGGAGTGCGTCCACAGCCAGGTCAAGATCGCTGTTGGCCTTGTACACCAACTCACCGTCTTCGTTTCGATAGCGCTTGACCGTCTTCAGCCGCAAGCGAAAGCCACAGAACCTCAAGCTGGCTCGGTAGTCCTCCTTCGCGCGTCGGTACTCGGCATTGTCAGCCTCGCGCTGCTCGTTGATAGCCATGTAGGCATTGGCGCGAACCACAACAGCGCCTTGAGCCGCGACGAACTCCTTGAGCACATCGTAGCGCATGCCCCAGCCGCCACAGCGCATGATGTTCTCGGCGTCTACGTAGATGCCGGATTTAAGCACAAGTTAACTCCTCTAGCTACGGATGGTAGTCATCCTTCCTTTGCGAGCACAGTTGGACCGAAGGTCAGTACCTTACCTCGCGGTATTCCCAGGCGATACGTATCAGCTCCAATCCATCTGGCCCTGCGAATTTTCCGTAGACACCTCCCGTCGGAATGATGATTCCCACAGGTTCCGTTTTGGTAAGCTCTAGCGTCCTGGGTACTCTCCACTCCCGATCATGCAGGTAGTCGACCTTCTTCGCGGAGGCATGCGCCGGTGCAGTAGCAGGAATACGCACGACATTCACAAGTGGTTTTAGAGTTTCCGAAAAACCACCTGTATTTTTTTGTTCACGTATCACTTCGTCCGACAAGTAGACTGCCGGGCCGCCACCGGCAAGAATAATGTCTCGTTTCTTGAAGACGATGCCAAAAGGGCCATATCTAGATTTGAACTCTTCCCCATAAGCTATGGGGACATCGGTCAAGCATACGGCGGGCTTGTTGAAGTACCCCGTAGCGACGGCTTCGATACGCTTTGTCCTCATGATGTTCATGAAATTTTCTTGTTTCGTGTAATGTACGACCGTTTCAGTGTAGTCGGGCCTCCCTTCACGAACAAACTGTCTACCATCTACGGATTCGCAGAAATTGTAGTACTCCTTTGCATGATAGAAGAAGGTGCCAACGATTTTAATGTCTCCGTCTGTTTGCGTGTTTTTCTGACACCGAGGGCAATCTGAGTAGAGCCACATCGCGGCGTCTTGCCAACTACACTGTTCCTCGAAACCACATTCCATACACTCGATTGCTACGAGGTCAGGCTCAACCGCGTCTATCTTGGATTCACAACCATCCTCAGGACAGATTTCATCTTCAAGTATCTCAGCAAGCCAATCAAGACCTACTTCAGTCTCATGTCCGCTGATGCACTCGACGACGTATTTTTTGTCGTTCATCTTCTACTCTCCCTTTGAGCACACGTCTCGCAACAACAGAAATATACACACTCGATCACGGTAAGATCGCGTACAAGCACTCCCGAAAAAACACGTACAATAGAAAGTACCCGCTCTCGATTCGAAGAGCGGGTCATTGTCATGTTGTTACTCAAGAAGCCTACTGCGGCAGCGTGGCGGCGAGCAACCGCCCAGCTTGCGCCTCCAAGCCCTCGGCCGCAGCCACGCTGGGCCACGGGTACTCATGAGCCGACCTCGTGATCGCGTTGACCAGATCGGCCCGAGTGAGTCCCGGCTCTCGATCCCAGGCCGACAGCAGCGTCGGCACGGTTTCGGTCGCTCGGATGCCTGGCGTAGCCAGCAGCTTGCGCTCGAACAGCTTCTCCAGCAACTCGGTACGCTGGTGCGGCTCCTCCACAACCTGATCCTGCCGCGCATGGGTCCACAGCTCCGCGAAAGGCCCATTGGAGGCGCGAACCTCGCGGATACCCAGGAACAGCGCCGCGATCATGTCACTGGACCGTCCCTTGTGGATACGCTTGACCTTGGCCTGACGATCTACGCTGAACAGCATCAGGTTGGTGCACAGCACGCGCCACAGCACGGTTGCGATACGCAGGGCTCCGGTCCCGTCGTCGGCCGAGGAGATCTCGACCCCGAACCGGAACACCTCACCCTGGCCGTTGACCGGCATCTCGTCGGCAAACACTGCTCGGAACCGCAGGTGCAGGCCGTCGTAGCTGGCCTCGACGCGAGCGTCTGGGGGCAGCATGGTCAGGACCTCGGCGAGCATTTCGGGCACATCGTACACAGCGTAGCTCGGTGACACCGAGGCGAACAGCGACGACCGATCATGGACGCGGCGCATCCGCAACTTCACCCTCAACTGGCGATCGGCTCTGCTGTTCACCTGGCCCTGGGTCCTACCCAGCCAGTGGCGGATGTTGCGGGCTCGGAGTTCCGGCGGACAGGCCATGAGGTAGGCGCTGCCGCCAGGGATCTGGGCGCGCTGGCACAGCTGGCGAAAGCCGTGCTGTTCCACACCGATCTGCTCGCCGTCGAGCACCAGATAGCCTTGCTCGTCCATGGTCAGGGCGTTGAGCGGTACGGTCTGGTCATAGCGGTTCTCGTCTCGGACGAGTTCGATGAGCTCGCCTACGGCGTCCTCAAGCACCGGCAGCTCCTCCCACTGCTGGCGCGATCGGAGTACGCGCTTGCCTCGTGGCTCGAGGTGGATGCCGATGGGATGAATGGCCGGCGCTGGGGCGAAGCCGTTGACCAGCGAAGTCTCGGTGGTGGGATTCATGTTGGACCTCCAGATCAGATGGGGTAGGAACCGTTGCGGGGACCGCCACCGTTGTTGCCGCGGTAGGACTGCTCACGGTGACCGCCCTGCGGTTCGTGGTAGCCGCCCTGGTCACCTTGGGGCTGACGTCGGCGATCCTGCTGGCGCTCACGCACCTGCAAGGTGCCGGTGAGCGGCACCGCGTCCAGGCGGATGTTCAGCGATCCATCCTGGTTGACGAACGCTGCACCTACGCGAATCCAGATGGCCTTTTGGCCTTGGCCTCGTTCGACGATGGCGAACACGTCTTTGGGTTGGTTGTTGGGCATAGGGACCTCCTTGAGCTGGTTTCACAGCTCGGTTGGCTTGATGAGTTAGGGGGATTGCCGGCCGAAGAGACCGACGAGAAGGAACTTACACAACCAGCGTACCAACGCAACGAAAAGCCCAGAAGGCTGGGCCACGGAGCAGTTGCGCTCCCTTGACGTGAAGATCCGTCCCCAGGCGAGGGTTTCACCCCCTTTCCTCTTCCCCCCTGCACCCCCCATCTCCTATCCCTACTCAATTAGCAAGATATATATTTAATATCTAGATATATATACCCCGGTAGGTTGTATAGCCTACGGGTATTCAGTACGTCCCCGGTAGTACGGGGGAGGGAGAGTGTGAGAGGGAGGGGGATTCACGGGACACGGCAGTTATCCACCGCGGTCGTGGACAACCTGGGGGAGGACCTGCCTTGACGGATCGTCCGGGGGTGGTAAGGTGCGACCAATTCCAATAGTAAAATACGTTGAATCGTTGCGAGTGCCGGCTTCGTCTGAGCTGGATCTACACCTCTCGCCGCAAGACGATTCGCCTGTTTCAGGTTGACTCTGCTCAATAACAAGGGGGAGTAGAGGCCCGTCTGTTCACAGCACAGCGTGTGTAGCATTGTGCTCGTGGCAGGCGGGTTTTTGCTTTGGTTACTTCCCTTGCCTGCTGCCGCGCCCAGAGTCCACCGCTGGGGAAAACAACACGATCCAGGGAGCGTACCTGTTCCCTTGCCCAGCCTCCTCAAGGTGATCTGGGTCTGGCACCATGGAAAACAGAAACAAAAACTCCCAGTCATCATGATCAAGCCACGCTATCCCAACAACATCGCTACTTGGCGCGAGCTGCGTCTTCTTTCGCAAGAGCAGGTCGCGGGTCTTGTGGGCTGTCACCCCAAGAGCGTGGCTCGGTACGAACAAGGCCGAGCCATGCCCGAGGTGTCTGTGGCGATCCGGTTGGCCCAGGCGCTCGGTGTGCAGGTCGAGGCTCTGTGGTCCGAGATGAGCGAGACCTGGCGCGAGCAGGTTCTCCAAAAAATCCGAGAGCACGGCTGGCTGCCTGGGTATCCACGAAAACAAACTCAATAATCGCCTATGCCCCTTCAATCCGCCCTGTGCGAACAAGATGCGCACGACGAACAGCAAACTCTCCTGGCCGTGCTTGCTGAACTCAGCCCGGGATCGGGCAAGCTGTTCACCACCAGCATCGAGCAGCTCACCCAGCAGACCGAACTGAGCACCCGAGCCGTGACCTTCGGTCTCGTCCGGTTTCAGCAAGCTGGCGCGATCGAGCTGAAGCTGGCGTCCTCGCGTTCCGGCACCTGTCACATCCGGTTGCTCACTGGCGGGCGGAACGCGGAGCTGGCAAGACCAGCAGAGTCCACGCCGAACGAAGCCCCAGACTCGTCAAGCCTGGCCACGCGGATCGCCACGGACCTGGACGACCTCAAGCACCTGGACAAGTACCGCAAGCTCTTTGACCACTATCCCGAATCTGCCCTGCAGGACGCCTGGGAACGAACCACCCGCATCCCTCGTCACACGATTCGCAAGACGCCGTTCCACCTGTTCCGCTGGTTCCTGCGCACTCGTCACGGATCAGCCTCATCCCCCTCAACCTCTTCAAACCTATGCCCACCCACAAACCCAACTTCATCCCATCCAACCCCGTCAAGCAGCGCGCTTTCCTGACCGTGCTTGCCGTGGTGCCCAATGCCCGCGAGGTCGGTCTGGCTGTGCTAGATCTCGGTGGACTGGTCCACCACGCTGTGGTCGGTATCCGCAAACACCGCACCCCCGAAGGCCAGGAAGCCAAGTTCCGTCACGACGTGCAACGCGTGTGGGAAGAGCACCCGGGTATCACGCATCTGGCCATCGCCCTGCCTCACAAAACGCAGCAGGACATCCCTTTGCTCGATGCCGAGCGCGCCTGGCTTGTTCAGGAAGCCGAACATCGCGATGTGTCCGTGGCTCAGCACGAGTTGGACGATGCCCGGCGCTGGTGCGCGGGTGATCGTGTCCAGCCCACCACTCGTGGGGTTGCCCAGGTCCTGGCCGAGGAGTTCCCGATTTTGCAGAAGGTCGCCCCCGGCCCCAAGGATCGTCTGGATTCACCACGTTTCCGCTACTGGGCTCAAGCGTTCTCGGCCGCAGCCCTAGCCAAGTACGAGTTGGAGCGAACCGTTGCAGGTCTATGAGTAAATCCAAGAAAACAACCAAAACAACACCTGTAGTGCGACTTACCGATCGCGACATCGAGGTGTTCGAGGCACTGGCCTCGCACCGCTTGCTGTCCACAGCCCAGGTAGCGTGCCTGTTCACGCCGACCTACGACGCAGCGCGACGGCTCATGCGCCGACTGCACAAGGCTGAGCTCGTCATCCGTGTGTTCCAGCCGGTAGGTGGCACCAAGAGCGCGAAGGAGTCGGTTTGGGCTCTGGCGCGCAAGGGAGCGGCCGAGGTCGCCCGGGCTCGCGAGTGTCCGCTACCCAGTCATCTGACCGCGCGAGACCGCCATTCCAACCTGTTCATCGATCACACGCTGGCACGCAACGACTTCCGGATCTGTTTCGAGCTGCTGCATCGCTCCAAGAAGTTGGAGCTGCTGCGCTGGGAGCAGGCCAAGGACGAGGTCAAGTGCGTGGGCGAGATGCGCGGTCCGTTCGGCATTGGCGAACGCGTCTCCCTGATCGCCGACGGCTACCTTGTCGTCCGTTACCAGGGCAAGGCGTACCACCTGCTGCTCGAATCCGACATGGGCACCACCTCGCTCAAGCGCATGGACGACAAGTTCAAGGGCTACTGGCGATGGTGGAAGTACAAAGGACCCAAGAAGTCGTTCGGAGCCACCAACGTGCGCGTGCTCACAGTGACCAGCTCGTATACGCGCTTGGGCAACCTGCGCAACCTGGCCATGCATGCTCCGGCTCAGACTCGAAGAGGAACTGGCCTGTTCTGGTTCACCACGCTCGGGAACATCGATCCCACCGTGCCTGAGGATGTTTTACAGAAAATCTGGTGGTCGGCTCACGTGGGCAACGATGAACCTCTGAACCTATTCAATAAATAAACCTATGAAAAGAAAACCACGACGACGATTCAAACCCATCGCCTTGCGCAAGAAGCCAAAGTGCGAGGTGTGCAATCGCAAGCTCAACGGGCCGTTCGGCCTGTGCTACTGGTGCCGCAAGCGGCGCTTGGGCTGAATACGGGAGTTGCCGCGCGGCAACACGCAAATCCTGGCTTGTTACCACGTGGTAACAAGCGCGAGCTTGCTGACGCGGCTAAGAGTCCCGCGTTGCACCTGTTCTGACCGTGCGCACCCCCATGGAGCGTGGAGCGGAACGGTCAAGCCATCCGTGTGGTCATCCGTGTGGAGCTCGATGCGAACATGGAAGAAAAGTAGGCATGTCCTCGAAGGACAGATTCGTCGTTCCGGTCCCACCGATCCCTTAATGCGGAACCGGGACCGATGGAGTACGACGCATCACAATCCGGGACGTGCAAAGACGCTCATCGCCTGGTTATCGAGCGTGCAACCGGAACAGCGAAACCATGACAACGGGCGTGCTACGACACGTCCTGGCTGGGTGTTATCACGTGATAACACCCGACAACCGCCAGCTGACCTGCTCGGACCACGACAGGATGGCTGGACTTCCCGCAAGCCCTGGCAACCTTGCTTCTTTGGGTTTGTTCGCTTGTCCTCTGGCCGTGCTCAACCTCGCGGCGCACCTCACCGTCGCACGGGATGGTGAGGGGTGGGGAGGAAGTAGAAGGGCGCCCTGACTATTTCATTCTGTATTCGATTTCTCTCTGCCCTTCTACTCGTGATATTCTCGTTTGTGGAATAATCACCTACTTCCGCCGTAGCTATTGAGCAGGAGGATTCATTATCATGGCCGAATCGCCTGAGCCACACACAGTGTTTCAACCGGCAGCTTATTCCGAAGCAAGCCAGACGATACGCCACTATTCAACACGCATCATGCAGATTCGCACACTTGCTGTGGTGCAGAATCTCGCTCTACTTGGTGTGATAGGCCTACTTATTAATGGCGATCTTTTTATTGGAGTGGCGGCGTTTTCATTGTTCGGATTAGCTCTCTCAGTCGTTCTTCTGTTTCTTCACCACAATTACTACCTGATATTCGAAGACATGTTGGACTACGTCGTTCGTCACGAGCCTGAGCCAGGTCTGTGGCGACACTATCATGAACAACGGAACAAGCACGTCGGTAGACCGTGGTTCAGAGAGAGCCGTCACTACAGCCCGTTTATTCTAATGATCATAGCTATGATCATTCTATTCCTTTTCGGTCTCGCTACAGCGATCTATTTTTGATGTGACCAACGTTGCGACGCACGCTGCGCGTGTGACGTCCCTCACCGCCGCACGGGATGGTGATTAGACAAACAGCGGCTGACACTTCCCGTCAGATAATACTACCGGACTTCCGCATGCGTCTGGGCCGTCCCGCTGCCGCAGCAGGGAATGAAACTGAAAACCCCTACTCCGGAACCAGTTCACGCGTCGAGGAATCTATCCAGTCTGTCGGGACCAATCCCTCATTCCCGTGCCAGTCGTGCGAAATACAAGCGTCTACCCATGGGAGGTCAGGACGCGCGTGGTCTACCACAATGATTTGTATGCGACGTTTCTTACAGTAGTCGTTCAGCACTTCATATAGATTTCGCACGGCTTGTCTCTCGTTGTCAGCTTGGGGTTCCAATCCGCGTTCCAGGACAATCTTCTCCGGCGGAAACCAGGCCTGGCTCGGTTGGTCGAGCATCAGAAACTGTGGAGCAGGGCCTCCTCCTGCCTGAAATGCCTCGTGCAACCCAAGCGTGCAAGCGACGTGATAAGAGACCCAATTGGCACCACTTCCCAATTCGGACAATCTAGTCCACCGGCCATCTACTTGAACCCGGATGGACAAATCTCGAAGATCGAACTTGACTCGACTGTCACCGAATTCCGTTTTCAACTCCGAGGCGTAATGCGTCGCCATTTTCGAAACCCGCTTTTCAACTGCCAACAGACGTTCGCGCATCGCCGCATCACCAACTTCACGTTCCAAGCTGGCAATCTCACGAACAAGTGACGACGTATCTGTGTCTGCGGTTGCAAAAGTCCCCGCCAATGCCCGTAGGTACTCCTGAATACGACCGACTAGGCGAAAACGCTCGCTATCCCGTTCCCCCTCTGTTTGTCGCGCGGCAATAATTCGACGGAGATTTGCTATTTGTACCTGAATATCTCTGAGCTGCGAGGAGGTTTCTGCGTGCTGTCTTTCCACCCTAACTAACAGTCTCTCAAGCCTTGAGCCGACTCGTGGGTCAATGGTCGCTTCTTGTTGTAGAGACTCTTCAGCCAGACTCAGTTGCCTGTCCCACTCGGGATGTGGTAATGCACCCCCGCAAACCGGGCACTCACTTTCAGATGGTTGAGGTAGTAGGCTCCGAACTGAAATACGCTGCATGCTGTTTCGTGCCAGAGTGGCCGTGTCTTGAGACAGTCGAAGATAACGTTTTGTTGAGTCTCTTTCACGACGATGCGAATCAAGATCCCGGAGCAATACACGCTCGCGGGCTTCAAGTTCCTCAAGTTGCGTAGCCAGGTCTGGCAAAGGAGGACCACTTGACCAAGAGGTCAAGCGCTCGAGTCCATCACGAAGCCGTGTCAACGCTGACGGCGTATCATGACTCACCATGCTTAGGCCGCGCGCTTCAAGCCACAGTGCACGTCCTCGAGCATAGCCGACGGCTGACAACTTCCGGTGTTCGGCAGCCCTTCGTTGCTCGCTTGTTAGTTGGGCCTTCAACTGAAGCAGTCGGCTACGACTCTGGAGGACTTCGATGGAGATAGCGCCTAGAAAGTAGCCGATGCCCTCAACTACATGACGTCGCAACCAATAATCGTCCAAACCCGCAAAAGACAGATTTCTATTGGCGATGACGTCTTGGTGCTGGAACAGGAAAGGAGCGCAATGGCGAATACTCACGACACTGTTCTCATCAGAACGCTCGTTCGTAAGCACATCCACTGCCTCAATTCTAGTGAATCCTGACAGTTCCTCCTTCGCAGTTTCTCTCGATTGGTTGTCTTCCGGTAGAGTGTTCGGAAGCTCGGTTACTTCCTGTCCAAACCAACACGCTGAGCGTGTCTGGTTCCCCTGCTCCGGTAGACGACGAATAATCCCCAATCGTCTGCCATTGTTCTCGAGCAACAGGCCAACAGCGTCGATAGCGTCCCTCACGGCACCCTGTGGAATTCGGCAGCTTCTTGACAACAAACAGTAGTCGACGATTTCAAGGAGAGTAGATTTTCCGCGCTGTGAACGACCCGTGACGATGTTCAGCTGCTTCTTTTCAAATGCAACACGGCGCACACCCCCAGCCCCGTATACACTGATTTCCAGAATTTGCAGACCCATTATCCTTCTCCTGGGAGCACTTCGTACCCAAAGACCGCATGAATGGCACTCGCTGATGATTCTTTCGCGAATATTTTGCCGAGCGCGCGGGAGAGCTTGCGTGTCTCCTTCTCCCATTCATTGGAAGGGCTGGCGACTCCGCCATTTGCGATTATTTTTCCCTCAATCAATGTAATGGCACCACATGTCGAACCGTAGCCTAGTCCCTGCCAAAATGGACTCTGCCAAGCGCCAAGACCGTTCGCAATTCTCGGTCGCCAGGAAGGATGTCGATGGCAGAGAGTGGTAAGGCGACCTCGTGAGTTCTTCGGAAGTCTCCTTCGGATGTCCCCCGTTAGCATCATCGCGGTTCCAACGATAGCCCAGAGCACAGGTACTCCCTGCTGTTCGCCGCTGCGGTCCTTGCGGCGTTGCTCTTGGTATCCATCCGCAAGCCAATACACAACCAACGCAACTAGCGCCGGATTCGCGTGGGCAAATAGGTCGAGGCTGCCCATCTGATCTAGATAGCTATCACGCCTTTGAACCATCACCCCCTCCAGTTGATTTCGTGATGAGTTTTCGAAATCGCGGGTGCCATCCGATTTGTGGAGGCATTTCTGGGCCGTCAGCAAGGATATGGAATGTGCCGGCGTGCAAATGCGTAGGTGCGTGGTTCCCGCTGATCACTGAATTCTTGCCCATACAGTCGTAGTAAGTTCGTAGTCCGCACTCTTGGTCAGTGGAAGCTAGGTGCTCAGCGCGCGATTGAGCAATACTCCACTGGTTCCGCAACTCGCTTTCGTGGTCCTGAATATCCTGTCGTCCAACGAGATCTTCGTCGAGAAGTCGGCCGCGCTCCTGTTTTGCCTTGTGGAAGAAATCGATTGCCTCGAGACGTGCCTTCTCGGATGCATCTATCAGCTCAAGTTGTCTTTGATAGGTACGGGATGCCTCGCCAGCAGCGATCAATTCGTTCGAGTCGATATGGGCATCCGCGTAGGCAAAGCGCAGGTCAACCTTCGAGCACGTCTGGAACAGCGAATATAGCGCGCGTTTTTGTTCAAAGCCCCGTATCCTCATGCCTGAGTGCGTAAGCCTCTCGCTAACGCAGTCGATGTACCAACCCTGCAGCCTCTCTCTGAACTCGACCAGTTTGTGGGCTGGCACAGCATCTCGAGCAAGCGCTCGCTCCATTGCGGTTGATAGAGCGGCGATACCGACCTCTTCGCAAATCTGCAAATGACGTAGTAGTTCGAGCCGGTCCTCGTCTTCTAGACCAAGCCAGTACTCAAACCGAGTGACTAACTCCTTGTTGGCCTTTGTGGCAGCAATTGTATCTAACTTCACTAACAGCGACTGTATTTGTTCCTCGGAACCTGATTGTGTCGATGTCAGACATTGAAGATCGTCGCACACAACTCGATTCGTCGCCAACCGGAGGCGAGGCCAATAGGAGTATTTGTTCTTCTTGCTGGCCCAGAGCCCGAGTGCCTCCCATAGACAGCGTGTTTTTGTTGTCAGCGCGCCATCATTGAGCGAGTGCTTGTCTTGCTCCATGATGGAAACGTCACCGGGGGCTGTGAGCACGCCCAAGTCGTCGTGCTCTTCCAGAGTCAGGGTCTGCTCGGGGTCCATGTCCAACAGTCGTAGTAACCCGAGTTGAACTTGCCATATGTAACCAGCGAGTGGGCCCCCGGCTGAGTCTTTCCCCATGAACGCGATGTTGCCGACTCTGATTCGAGAGGTCAAGGCCTACGCGCAGAGCCGAAACGAAGTTTGGTTTGCACCGAACCAGAGCGCATACAGTGCCCCCGGAAACAGCGAACTATCAGGTGTCTGTGGAAACTCGAAAGCGGAAAGGCAACCGTGTGCCGCCCCTAAGCACGTCATCTGCAAGACAGTCTTGCAAGACAGCGGCAATAAGGGCGGGTGAATAAACGGCCTTGAAATTCGCTAAACGCTTGTTATCTAAGGCTTTTTACCTGGAGCCGGGAAGCGGACTCGAACCGCCGACCTGCTGATTACGAAGTGCCCCATGGCGACGTTTTTACCTGTACTTACAGGTACTTAGCATGCACGGTTTGTCTTGCAAATGCACCGTTTTGCACCCATTTGCAAGACAGATTTGTGACGACCTCTCTGTATTCCACAATCCCGTTCTGCGATTTTCCTTACTCGTCTTCATCTCGATCTTCATACGAAATCAACTCTGCGAAATCCCCACATCTTGGGCGCTGCCCTGGCGGTTCGAAGTCAGGCCCATCCGCAGCATGACTTCAGCCTTGTGCTCGTCGGTCACGTGAGCGTAGATCTCATCGAGCATCCGTCCTTCCTTCCATCCTCCCAATTCCATCAAGGTACGTCGGTCCACACCGGCCATGGCCAGGCGAGATGCCCAGGTGTGCCTCAGCCCATGAGGATGGATGACCGGCAGACCAGCCCGCTTGCAGGCCCGGCGAAGCGACTGACCGAAGTCGTTGCGCGGCTTGTCCGGATTGGTTGGGGCCGGGAAGATCCAACCGCTACCCGGTGCCCCTACCCTCTCGTGGGCCGCTCGGAGCTCATCGCGCAACTCCGGCGTCAATGGCACGACTCGGCTTCTTCTCGTCTTGACTTGGAAACCGGACTCCTGCTGCGGTCCGATGAACAACGTCCCCACCGGCCCGTCGTTCCATCGGATGTCCTCCCAACGACGGGAGAGAATTTCTCCCTTGCGTGCCCCGGTGTTCAGCGCCATGAGCACGGCCAGGTAGGTGATCCGGTCCCGCGTGATGGGTGGCCGGCCACGCGTGACCCGGTGCGGCTGCTTCTTCAGCGGCCGCAGTTCGTCGAGCAGCTTCACGGACTCGGCTTCGGTCAGGTATCGGTGCGGCTGCTGGTCGTTGATCTTGACCGTGGGCAGCTTGGGCACGTCCTCGATCACCTCACAAGCCTCGGCGTGTTTGAGCGCACCGCGCAGACACCACAACTCGATAGCCAGAGTCCGAGCCCTTCGCCCAGCGTCCCTTCGCTTGCTGAAGTACGCATCGACGACGGCATAGTTGACCTTGTCGATGGGCAGCTTACCCATGATGTCGATGAGGGCATTGGCTGACGTGCGGGCGCTTCGCGCCGTGCTGGCTGCCTTGTCACGCTTGACCACGGGCAGATAGACGTTTTCGAGGTACTCGGCCAGAGTTGGCGTACTACTCGCTGGCACCGGAGAGGAAACGACGGAAGTCCTTGGCACGTCCATTTCGCCGGCGGCCATCTTTCCCTCGAACACCTTCAGCAGCCGTCTCGCCTCGGCTGCGTCCAAGAACCCGATAGCCCGGGTGTGGGTCTTGCTGCGTTCGCCCCTCCAACAGATGGACCAGTAGTTCTCCTTGCTGTCCGTCTCCGGATTCTTGCGCTTCCTCTTGTGAAGCCAGGCCATCGCCATTCTCCCTACTCAACCCCAATGCTGTTGCCAACCGCTCTCGATGCAACCTCCAGGTGCGCCCTGCGCGGATTGCGGCTGTTTCCAGCTTTCCTTCTGCGAGCAAGCGGCGCAGGAGCCTCTCGCTCACCTGAAGTTCTTCAGCGGCCTGACGAATGGTCAACCACTGCGAGCCATCGCGGTTTGCATCCCCATGATATCGAGATCTATGACCTTGTACGAGGTCTTTTTTGTGTTCTACGACTTCGCGCCTGGCGCCAATGGCGACCATGACCTCCCCCCAGGAGTAGATCGCTTCACCGGCAGCCTCTCCAACGGGCTCGACGGCGGCAGTCAGCCAGGCTCGTGCCTCTGTCGGTAGACCGGGCAGAGCCTCCACAGCCTCCTCCAGCGTCAACAACGACTGGGGCGTCAGCGATGCCCGCCACATGCGGCGCAGGTAGGTGCGCAAGGAGGACACAACCTACTCCAGGCTCCGGACTTCCAGGGCGGCCCAGCCCGCGCCGGCTCCCGAAGAAGCCGACGCTTTGGCGGCCGGAACCGCTTCTCGCAGAAATTGGGTGCAGAGTCTTGAAGTTACGAGACTCGCTTGGAGCGCTTTCGGCGCGACTTGACGAGCCTCCAGCAGTCTGGGTTCTCCTTGTCCTGGACGAACCAAGGACACTCGCGGAGTACCCGTTCCAGGAACTTCTCGAACGGTTCGCCCGTGTCTTCCACGGTTTCGATCCAGAGAACTTCCCAGATCCACTGCTCGAGCTTGCCCCTGTGATGCGCCTTTTCGTCGGCCATCACGTCGGCCAACAGTTCCTCCAGGGTGAACATGGATTCGGTCATAGATGATTGGGTTAGGTTGAGTAGCGATGCGGGGTCGCTCTTCGCTGCCTCCCACCTGTGCCGTATCCGACCTCACCGCGCGTTCACCACGAACTCCGAAGACACTGCCTCCTTGCTGCGCAAACAACACGGCCCGGCCAGTGCAGACCCACCGCCCCTGTCCTGTCGTCTCGGATCGCCTCTCCTCGACCTCGGAAACACCCCAGAGCCCACCCCTCTCCTCGCCGCTCGCAACGCCCACGTCAGACGTGGCGCCATCGAGGACCAAGACCTTGCCCACGCCCAGGGTTTCCCCTGAACGTGAGTGACAAGACCTCGGACATCCCTCGACCACGACCAGGACGACGAACCCTCGCTTCCCTTCGGGTGGGGGTAGGTGCGTCCTGACCTCGTCGAAAGCAGTGCCGCAAAGCCCAGCCCCGCCGCTCTCCAGATGGCGACCATCTAAAGCACGAACGAGAATCTGGAACCCCGCAGCAACTCCGCCCAAAGGAGCGAAGCCGAGGAGGAAGGGGATGGCCCAGGGCAAGCCCGGTGCCGCAGGATGAGACGGACCTGAGCGCGGCAGGAGACAGGGCAAGCGACCCCGCACCGACCGGACCGTGGCCCGAAACAGGAAGATGTCAGCGCAAGCTACACCTCGGTAATCAGAATGCGATCGCCACGACTTGTGACGAGATGCCAGACGCCAGAACCAGGATCGTCTTGAGCGATCCTTTTCGACTGCTGGCAAGTACGCCGAACGGTAGCCGTGAACGTCCGCGGAACGGTCAGTCCGAACTCTCTGCGCACCCTCTCGACCTCTGGATAGAGATCGGAGAAGTGTGCTTTTCCGCCGAGGCGAAATAGAGCTTTGAGAACTGACTGTTCCCAGGTCTGCGTGGTCGTGGGCATAGGGAGCTAACCCATCTGCCAAACCAGCAGCCCGTACATCGCCCAAAGGGCAGCGACGAATCCAACGCCTTCCAGAAGAAGATGCGTGGTGGACGTTTTCTTTCGGTACTTGGCCATAGGTATGGATGGTTACGACAAGGCGGGGTCGCCTGTCCCTACCTCCCGTACCGTCGCCCAAGCCCGAACTCACCTGACGGATTACCGGAGCCTCCTGGCTGACACCTCCTGCTGCGAGATTCTGTCGAACGTGCCCACCAGCACGCTCGCCAACTACAAAAATCCCCAACCTCCTCATCGCGCATCTCCTCGCGCTAAGGACCGGGGATTGTGTTTTACAAAAAACCTTGGGTTCTGCGGGGTTGCGCGACTTTCCCTGGTACAACTGTTGTAGCAGTTCGTTGTACCAGGCAGGAGCGGGCTCTCCTCGGCGAGAACGGCCCGTTGCCCACCGTCCACAAGACGCGGTGTTCGCCACAGCTGGCCGAGGATGTTGCGGCTGGTGAGTTCCTGGGCCAGAGCGAAGTACCACAGCCCCTCGGGCGCGTCCGCATCCCACAGTGCGGTGACCAGGCGGTTTCTTCGCCGCACGGTCGGTACGGTGCAGCAAACCCGCCACTCGCTGCAGCCAAGAACGGTCTGCCCAGCTTCCTTCATCTGGGTGTAGGGCTCCACCTTGTGCGTGACCACGTAGCTGGGGGACTCGTTGCCGCAGTCCACCTCGAAGGCGACTGCAACGCGTTCGGCGGCCTCCCGCGTGAGCACGGCGATGGCGTCGGGGACCTGCACCCCCTCGCCACGGCCTACCTGAGCGCGGATGTCCTTCTCCAGCAGAAACGTCTCGAGAGAAACGCGTTTGGACCGGGCAGTGGCCACCGTGAGCGCGGCGTACAGATCCACGGTGCGAGCATGGTGCTCGAGGTTCACCCGCCCGATGCCCCGCATGGAGCGATAGTCGGCAGGCGTGCGCCCGAACGCCCGGGCCAGAACCGGCTTGGCAGCGGGGGTCAAGGTGAACCAGGAGACCTCGTGTAGCGCTCGCACATGGACTTGGATGTAGCCGAGGTCTCGCAGCTTGCGCAGCGACCTTCGAGCGATGTGGGGGTTCACGTCCAGCAAAGCGGTGTAGTGCTGGGTCGAGATGGGCTGGGCGTGAGCGATGAAGGCCAGGGCCAGCTTCTCACGAAGCGTCAGCCGTGCGTTTCCCGGTGATCGGCGCTGGGTACGGCTGGGACTGTCCAGGGTCATCGGTTCATCCCGCTCAAGGGGCTGGTGACCGCCAGTCCACAGGCGCAGTTGACCGCGTGCGGCACCTCGCCGCAGTGCGGGCACTCCGCGAACCCGTGTCCCTCATGAACCAGGCGACAGACCGGGCAACGCCAGGCGCCGATCAGCTCGACGGCGTGACCTCGTGGGCAGTGTCCGACTCTTCGTCGAAACGCCCACTGGACGCTCAAGTAGGTCACGACCGCGCGGGAGGCGTCGAGGCCGAGCGTGAACGGCAGTACACCCAGGGCCAGCGTCGCGACGAACAACTGTAGCAGCAGCGATCCGCGCAGCGCACCTACGCCATCGAGTAGCCAGCGCGTCATTCGGGCAGCTCCAGACCGGGCCGAGCGGTCCTTCGGCGCCTCGAGCGCTTTGTCTTGCTCGCGCCAGGATTCGCGCTGCGAGTTTTTCGGGGTGTTCTTGGGCTCTGGCTGGCTCTCCTCTCCCGAGTTTGCGCTTGGGCGCCATCTTGACCTCCGCCCAGAACCTGGAACGTGGTGTTTGGCACTTCCGGGGCCTCGGGCGTGCCATCCGACACGGCCACTGGTGTGGCTGCCAGCTGGTCCACCGGCACTCCGAACCTGCCGCGTCGGAACTGTTCGATGGTGGCTGGATCGAGCTGTTCAGCCTCGCGACGGGCGCGCTCGAACGGCACGGACAGGGTTCTGATGACGCGAGCTTGGCCCGAGACCATGTCCCCGAGCAGGGCGTGCCGGGGAGGAAGTCGGGTCAGGGCGTCAAGCAGCATCGTCCGTTCCTGGTCCTTGGTCAGCAACTGGTCAGGAAGCTGCGGGTTCACGCGCCGACCCGTGATGGGCAGCAAGGGTAATAGGTGCTTGATGTCCCCCAGATCCGGCCGGAACGCCACATGCAGGGCGATGTTGGTGATGAGCGAGCGTGTCAAGGAGCTGGACACCGCGTCGATTTGGGCTGCAGCCTGGTTACACAACCACAAGCCCACCTTGCGGTAGCGCGCCTGGGACAACAAGCGCTCGAAGTCCTCAGCTGCTCCCGGAGAAGGCAGCAGCGTCTGCCACTCGTCCACCGCCAGGATCACGGGCCGGGTGTCTGGTTGCACCGGCCGGCTGAACACGGCGCCAGTGAGCAAGGAGAAGACGAACGAACCCACAAACCGGCTCAGTGGTGCCATGCCCTGCGGAGCTCCGCCCAGATCCACGACGGTGATGCCGGACTCCAGCAGGTCCGAGCCACGCAGACACGTGGGTGCGCACAGCATCCCGCGCATGGCCGGCAACAGCAGCAGCCACTCCAGCCGAGCGCGCAGGGAGTCGCGAGAGGCCTTGGGCTCGGTGGCGAACGTGCTGAGCAGGTAGTCGCGGACTTCCGGATCTCGCACACGGCGAGCGATGGCCTCGCGGTAGTCGTCGTCGTTGAGGATGTGGATCAGGTCGTGAAGACCTCCTCCCACCTCGATCACGGCCCGGGCGAGCCAGGCCAAGATGCCGCGCATCCGCGGTCCGAGCCCGCCATCCACCAGGCCGTCCACTTGCGAGCACAGCAGGTTGGCCTGGACCTCGATAGGCAGACCGGGGATACGACACAGTGGATTGAGGCCACTGCCGAAGCGGCCGAACAGCTGCAGCGAAGATACGCGGGACGCTGCCAAGTGAGGATGACGCTGGGCCAGCAGAGGCAGGAACCTGTCGCGCAGCAGCTCTGCAGTCTCGCCTTTCGCATCCACCAGGACTACGCCGATCCCAGGATGTGCTGTGAGCAGCTTGAGCAGGATGCTGAGCAGGAATCCACTCTTTCCCCAACCCGTGGAGCCGGTCACCAAGGCGTGGCGGCAGAGGGTTGAAAGTGGCAGCTGCAGGGATTCCTCTCCCGCCGCCCCGCGAGTCATGCCCACCGCGATCTGTTCATGGCGCGCCATGCCCACCTCCTGGGAACATCCCGATCTCATCCTCAGCTGGGGTGCCAGCGAGAAGTGGCTCAGGTGCCTGTGGCACTCCAGCTGGAACAGCCCCGTGCTCGAGTTGCGGTGTAGGTTGCATGGGCTCGGTGATTGGTGCGCGCACGCGGAAGGTCGGTCGGACACGCACCGCGGGAACCGGAAGCGCGGCTCGGACCTTAACCAACAACAGGAACACGCCGACCACGCATACGAGGACGAGGACGACCATGGCGCAGGCGAGCAGCACGCCCAGAGGCACCATGACCCACGTCGGATCTACCTGCTGCAGCTCGCCTGGCACCTCGACTCCAGCCAGGTAGGCGCGTGCCAGCTGGATGGTCGCCTGGGTTGCCATGGCGGTGCCCATCCAGATCACGAACAACGCGGCCAGCCCGGCGCACACCTTCCACAGCGTGCTCGTGACCTTCTTGATCCCGAACAGGCTCAAGCCCACAGCGGCGAACGCACAGGCCGTGGCCAGCGGGATGAAGATCGGTCCGGCCGGAAACCCGACGATCCCGGCGAGCGCGGTGAACGCAGCCAGCACACCCCAGACATGAATCGACTTCACCACAGCCTCCAGGACGCGTTGAGCCAATCTTGCTTTTCAAGCTCGGAAAGCAGATCGAGGTGTTGGCTCACGTCCGGAATCTCGTCGTCGCCGGCTGCAACATCGAACTCGCAGCTCGCAACCTCTACCTCCCCGGAATGTCGGTCCACGAGTGCGAGCCGCTGGGCATCCGGTCCCAGGTACACGCCCAAGCCCTCGGTGTCATTTCGGGTCGGGTCCACTACGATCCCCACTGCGTTCGGCGAGGTAAAAGTGGCTTGCGTATCGCAGTCCGTGGCACTGTAGTGCGTCCCGTAGCCTGGGTGGCTGTGCCACCACCCAACGACCTCGGCAATGGGATGGGTTTGTCGAACCTCCTTTCGCAATGCGGCCATGACCGACAGATCCGCCCAAACGAACGCGCGCTGGGCATCTGCTCCCTGGGCCTCGATGGCAGCGACGACCAAGACGAACGGTCCTTGGCCGTCCTGGCAGGGCCGGCCGACCAGCAACCCGATCGTCTCGCGTAGGGCGCTAGCTCTGGCCCATCGCCACATGACCTCGACGACCTTCGCAAGCACATAGATCTCGGCGCAAGAGCGATCATGGTCAAACGCCAGCCACTGCTCCTCCTCGGGCAGTGGACGGGGCCTTGCCAGCGGAGACGCTCGATGGATACCCATGGATTCGAACATGGCCATCATCACCTCCCTTGGATTTGGAATCTGGCACTAGGTTGACTGGGCGCACACGCATGGGTGCGGACCTTGAACGCCGGGCGAACTTGTGCAGGTGTTGCTCCGTGAGTGATGTGCTGTGGAAGCTGGGGGTAGAGCAAATTGGGGGTAATTGGGCGGCAGTTCATGACTTGTTCCCAGTACCGAGCCGCCGCACCGCACCAGCCTGCGTAGTTGGGCCGATGTGGCTCGTCCCAGTTGAGAAGCCGAGCCACATGCACGGCCAGCTGAGCGAACAGCATCCCGCGCTTTGCCCGGCTCCAGCCATCTCCCAGGCAGACCGCGCCACTTCTTTGGTGGAAGTGCGGCGACCAAGGAATCGGGCGGGAGACGACGCCGGCTACGGGCTCACTGTACGGATAGTTGCCTTTGGCCAGCAGGTCGAAGACCACAGTTGTACCCACGTGCGTCTGCCCCGGACCGATCATCGTGGGGATCTGGTAGGTCACCGCGTACACGCGAGCCTGGTGGCCGCGGCGGAGTGATTGGATTGGGGAGCGCCCACAGGAGGCATCATCCATTGAGCGGTAGGCGCTGACGTTCATCAGCGCGCTGCACATGGGCATGACGACCTCGTAGTCGAATTGCAGGCGCTCCCGACGTTGGGATGGGTTCAGACGGGGCATGGCACCTCCCCTCGGGCACCCCCGGTGACCTGGACCACTTCGAGGGTGTCCCCATCACGCACACCGGCATGGCCGAGCGTCTGCTGGGGCAGCAGCTGCTGGCCCGTGCGTGAAAGCACCAGCGTGTAGGGTCTTTGCGCGTCGGTGGGTTCCAAGAACTGGTAGTTGACCATCTCCTGGATGGCCTGCTGGGCGGTCACCTGTTGTTCCAGGGTGACGGGGAGCGAGTCACTGGTGTTCGGACTCGTGAAAAGGACGTTGCATCCCATGAAGTAGCCTCCTTCAGGCTGGAGAATCGGCCGGGAAGAGGCTCATGCCCCTCTCGACCGGGTTGAACACGTCTTCGAGGTTGCCGGCGAGGCGAATCCAGCGATCGTCGTTGTCCCAGCTCGCCTGGATGATGGCCCCTGGGCCAAGGCCCAGCTCGGCTAGTGAACGGACTCTGAGGTTCTCGGCACGCTCTACGGTCAGGTCCGGCAGAATCCCAGCCGCTACGCTTTCGACGTTCTCGTCCTTGTGGCAGGGCGCAGAACAGCGTGGGGCTTCGTGAACGGCCCACAGTGGTCGGCCCACGCTCACGGACCTACCGCAACGCGCACACGGGAGAGACTCGACAAATGGCGCTGGCAGATGGAGTTCCACTGGATCGTCATGGAGCGCTGCGAGCTCGGCGAAGATGTCTGCAGCGGCACCTTCGCCACCAGTGCGAATCTCGTGAGGCTCTGTTTCGAGTGGGTGATGAATCCCGGCACAGTCCGGATTGCTCGTCAGCTTGGCCAGAACCGATCGGCCCGTGCGCAGGTTGAGCGTCCATCGCTTTCCGGCAAGAGGAAACTCGTCGTGTAGGGCTGCGATTGCGGCGTCGGCAACCATGGCGCCAGACACCTGGGCTACGGCCTGCACTGCGGGTACGACCCCGGCAGCTTCGGCTTTTTTCGCGTACAGGGTGCATAGTCCCCGCTCGGTGCCATCTACCAAAGTGCCCATCGGACAGCGCCAACAGGGTTCGTTTTCGTCGTGATTGCGGAAGACCGAAATGGATAGGTTGAGTCCGTCGAAGCCAGCTTCCACGAATGGTGTGTGCAGCAAGCGGCAGCGCTCGGCCAGATACCCCCGGCCAACCTGGCTGTCCACAGCCGATACCACCACGTCAGCCCAGGTGATCAGGAGGTCGCCAACTTCCTGGACCTTCCCTTGATAGAAGTACGCGCGTGAGCGCGGAGCAGTCGCCAAGGCCAGGAAGCCCCGAGCCACCGCGTCTGCCTTGGGCGCATCCGCAACAAAAAACGGACTTCGCGTCCGGTTGGACGGTTCGAAGTCGTCGTAGTCCACGATGGCCAGCGTGCCGACGCCAGACAGAGCCATGGCCAGCGCGGCGTTCTGTCCCAGAGCTCCGGCGCCGATGAGGGCGACGCGGGAGCCGAACAGGATCTCAGGCTCGTAGCCAGCCAAGCGCTCGCGAGAGAAGTGGTCAGTCGTGGGTATGACCATCGTTGGGTCCTCCACAGATCCAGCAGCGCGTTCCCTTCTGAACCGTTCCAGTCAGAAGGCGCGGTGCGGTTTGAGGTTGGGGGTGATTCCGGATTTCGCGTCGGTTCGCGCTGACCGGGCGGAAGTGAGGCTTGATCGCGGCGACATTCATGGTCGTATTCTCACCCAGGACAGAAACTAGACTGCATAGGATCCAAACGACATAGACGATCAGCCCGAGGGGCGGGTACACACAAATCATGGGCAAGAAGAGAATTGCCAAGCAGCCGATGCAGCTGACCTGGCAACCCGTCTTGATTTCCTCGATGGTGTTGTTTTGGTTCATTTTCCGCTCTTCATCCTATTCTGACCGTAGCCTCCGAGCCGCTACCCATCAAGTACAATTCGCATCTTCATGCGGATTTGACGTTTTTCTTGCGGTGTGAGACAGTACCTGCAGCAGGCAGGAGCATGAGATGGCAGGCAAGAAGCCCGGCGCAGGACCCTCTGCACGTGTGAGTCGAAGCGAGATCCTCAAGGCCGCTCGTAGGTTCTATCTAGGGGGAGAGACTCAGACGCAGATAGCCAAAGACATGGGTATTAGCCCAAGCTACCTTGCACGTCGTCTCAAGAAGGCCGTGGAGGACGGTTGGGTTCGTATCTACGTGGACACCGACCGTCAGACCGAGCTGGCAGCTCAGATCATGGAGAAGTACCCGCATCTGGTGCATGTGGAGGTGGTTCCCAGTGGTCCGACCTATCAGCACACGGCCTGGGCTCTGGGAACGGCAATGGCTCGATGGTTGGACGATATACTCGACAAGGACGAATCCACCGGTGATCCGTTGATTTCCAATGTGGCTATTGGTGGAGGGCTAGTGCACCAATCCATGGTGGAGCAGTTGGTTCGACGGAAGAACCGCCTCAGTGTGGGACCTACTGCGCTCACACCCCAGATGGGGCGTGTCGAACGGTTCAATGCGATCTCGCTGGCCACAACCCTGGCTCTCAAGTGGGGAGCACTGCAGTCTGGCTCACGCGATCCAGAAGAACGCGCGGGATACCTGTACTCCGGTACAGTGGAGCCGCCAGGCGATAGTCTCGAAGAGCTACGAGCTTGGTATCAGCGGCTGCAGATGAGGCCGGGTTACCTGGACATCCTGCGGTTTTGGAACCAGTTGGACATCGTTTTTATTGGCGCCGTGGACCTGGACTGGCGCTACAAGGACGTGCACGATCGCCTCAAGCGCCTTGGATTGTCCATGCAGGAAATGGAAGACCGAGGGGCGGTGGCTATGCTGGGGAATAGGTTTGTGGATGCAGAGGGAAACGAGGTGTCACTGGCCGAGGGATTGCCGAGCTATGAGCCGGTGATGCCTACTGAGGCGATTCAGTCAGCTGAGAAGCGGTACGAGGAGTCGAAGGGTAAGCGGGGATTTGTTGTGCTGGACTTGTGGGGCGAGCCGGGGGAGAAGGTTGTGCGGTTACTTCAACATATGGTTGTAAATGTCGTCTTTATAGATCTACTCACTGCGGAGAAGCTTGTCCATAAATAGCTGAATCGGATTTGTCTTGTGCTAGTAAAGCAACATGAGATTCCTGCCACTGTTAATACAACGCTAATACTACTAACTATGAGGGATAATGAAGCATCAAACTGGACAAAAGGAGAGTTGCTTCCTTCCGAAATAAAAGACGCTAGGAGAGAGGAGAGCGAAGCAACGATAAAAGAAGTCTACGAACTGAGAGAAAAGAGTGCGACCATCATGAGGGAACTATCGGCCTTCACTTTGCATGACAATAATCTTGGGAAACTCGTTGAAGGAAAGCTCAGACACCATCTGGATAGTTGGTTTACACTAGTTTCTGAAAGCGGCATAATTGAGGAGCAGGATTATCTTGGATATGCACTGCGCCAGGAGCCAATAGTAGACACCACCGAGTAGAACAAAGGAGCGGTAGTGGGAACGCTTGTGGCAACTAAATTGTGGCTCGAATTTTTTGAGTTGGCAAATGGCGATTGTGCTGAAAGGCGCAGCTCGATTCACCAGTCGTATAATGCTGTGGAAAGGTCCTTGATTGATTTTCTGCCTAATAATACAAAAATGGTTTTTAAGGCGGCACTTTTTGACTGTGCGCTGAAGGACCAAGTTTCCACAGTGCCGGTTCCATTCATCGAATTGGCAGCTCAATTCCGTCATGTACTGGTACATTGGACAACCTTCCGTCCGACGCAGGGCATGGCCGTGTTTTGTGTACTCGTTTGGTCCGAAGTCTGGAGCCAGCTTTATGAAACCGTAAACCCGCTTCCTGGTGCGAGTTCTCTTTTTGATCGTACCGACGAGTTTTCTATTGAAGAATGGAGGATGCTGATCCCAGGATATGTTGGTTTAATTGGTTGCCCAACTCCTGACGAGTTTCGCAGCATGCCGAGGTATCGGCAACTACTATGTCTTGCGAAAATGGCTATTGATGAAAATACGTTGTGCTTTGACGCCATCACTCCAACGACTCAATGGCTGAGAGCATTTTTGTATCAACTTAAATATAGCATACATAACGGCGATCCAAATCACCACACACCTCTCGTTCCAAGACAATGGAACGGGGAGACCCTAGCACCTGCCGTGCATAAGCACTGGACAGAGGAATCTGCAGCATTATTGAGTGATGATATTAAGAGAATAGGCAACAAAGCGGGAATCAAAATATAGGGTTGGAATATGGCAGTGTCTACAAATCCACAAGCAAATGACATGGGACGGATTAAAGTTGTGGGCGATTGTTGTTTTGAAACACACACGATAGAGTTCTTGTTTTCTGGAAGGCATTGCGGCGTCTTGAGCGAGGAGACAGATCGCATCCCTGTTCAAGTTGAAATCGACATCACGCCACGTAGTGCAGTTAAAGGTCTCCGCTGTCCTAGTTCCTTCACTTCTAATGGAAGGGAAAAGGTTTCTATTCCATACCGATGGGCCAAGGGCCATCGTTCAAGGATTAATGTGTCTCTAACGTGCCACCATCCCGGAAGGGAGTTGTTTCAATGTTATCAAATCAAATTTCTACGCAGTAATTTAGAATGAACACTGCAGGCAGCTAGTCCTTTTCTTCTAGACTTTTCACGCCTTTCAAGACCTTATCCAAATCAAACGTCTTTCCCCAGTTCCATTGAGGGTAAAGATCCTCTGTGACAACGCAAACAAAGACGCACTACTCACCACTTCGGATCTTCCAGGTAGTGCTTCTGTCGATTACAGGTTGTTACGCGGAGTGGTCATCTACATGAAGAAGAAGCTGAACTCAAGCTTGACAAAATAGCTCGCGAGGGATGAAATCACCTTTCTAATAAACTGCACACGAAGGCGGGATGATAGAACATGGCTGAATCCAAAGGCGAACTGATCACTACCACCGCGGATCTTCCCGGTGGTGCGTCTGTCGATGACAAGCTGCTCCAGCAGGCCGTGGACGAGATCAACGACATCTACGTGCGCAAAGGCCTGGAGATGTACCTGGACATGGGCAACTTCATCCTAGGCGCCTTCTTTGGCGGGGATACCGCCAAGTTCCTGGACGGTGCCAAGGACCACATGTCCTTCCGCGAGCTAGCCAACCGAGAGGACCTCATCCCCTCGTACTCCCACCTGTACAACGCGGTAGCCGTGGTCGGGCAGCTCCCCCAGATCCCCGAGGATCTCCGCGAGAGGCTCAGCGTGTCCCACCACAAGGCTCTTCTGCCGATGAAGGACGAGAAAGCCAAGGAACGGCTGGCCAAGAAGGCTGTGGACAAGGGACTGTCGGTGCCCGCCCTGCGCGCCGAAGTTCAAAAGGCCTTGTCCAAGCTGAAGGGCAAGAGTCGAGCTGGCCGCCCTCCCCTTCCGGGCTTCGTCAAGGGTATCCACAAGCTCGTCAAGGACATCGACGCCATCGAGGCGGTAGAGTTCGACGAGGACGAGTTCGAGCACTACTCGCCCACTGACGCCAAGAAGTTGCTGGTGGACCTCGAGGCCCAGGTCAAGGCTCTGGATACGTACAGGCAGAAGGTCTACGAGCAGATCGAGGCGTGGGAGAAGGACAAGGAGTAGCTGTTATCACGTGATAACAGCTGGGATTCAAGTTGCTGCAGCAAGCTCCTCTCCAGCCAGGAAATACCGAACTGCCTCAGTTGTCACCAACGGAATGACAGATGAAGATCTATGTGATCGAGCAAGTCCCGCCTGACTCTTTCGAGTCCTTCCACAGAAAATGGCACCAAAAACACAGTCATCACCCTGATGTGGCGGCTGCTACCTCACAGTACATCCTCCGAACAGCTCCAACCCCAGAGGAATGGCATGGCGCTATCCAGGAGTTCTTGAGCTGGTATGACGGAGTGAATTTGCTTGGTGACGACGTCATCGTCCTATGCCTCTCAGTTCATGGGGCGCCGACCAGTCAGGGAATTCGCTTCAGCGAGACAGAAATCCTCTCTACATGGGAAGCGGTCGGTGCACTGCATAAACGACTACGTAAAGACATTGTCATCATCCAGAGCATCTGTTGGGGTGCCTACCCCGATATTTCCCGTTTCATGAGCAACCCAGATAGAGGCCCAGTCTTCACCTTTGGTCCGAGGATTGAAGTCGCAGTTGGAGCGATACACAACGCTGAAAGAGAGGTCTTGAAGTTCCTTGCCACTGGCGGATTTGGCAACAACTCTCGGGCATTGGATTTAGTCCGCCAGATCAACGAATACGGAAGCAGGACGCCATACCAGGGACACGACAAGTTCTATCGCGTCTGGTACTTCGACAAGAATAGACTACACCGCGAGCCTGGTTATCAGACATCCCATCCTGAGTAGCCGTTTCTCCCAATTACGGTGTTCAAAGAAACGATCACATTTATCCAAAACAGTACTTTTACGTCTATTTTTTGAGGGATAGCGGGAACTAACCTGTTCCCTCACCCAGCCTCCCCAGCCCTTCCTTCCTGTCCTATGCTGGACAGGTATGAACAAGCCCAACAACTTTTCCCGTTATCCTAATTTGGAGGATCACAGGAACAAACGGTATCCTGTAACCATCTGCTCATTACAACTGAAGAACAACTCAGACGTACTGTCCATGTTAATTCATCCAGTATGCAGATAGCTTCGCAGGCACAACCCGATCAGGAAGCCAACCTGCTGAACGTCAAGGACCTGGGCGCCTACCTGGGCATCTCCCCCTCGGCCGTGTACCGCCTGGTCGAACGCCGGGACATCCCGGTTTACCGCCTGCGCAGTGGCCTTCGGTTCAACAAGGCCGACGTGGAGGCCTACCTGAACTCGCGCCGCATCGAGGCTATCTCTGATAACGAATCAACTTATGGCAGTACGAATCATTGACAATCACTGGTATGTGGACGTTCGGCACCTGGGCGTGCGACGACGGCTGAGAAGTCCGGAAGACTCGAAAAGAGGCGCGCAAGCCTACGAATCCGTCATCCGCCATCGACTGGCTTGTGGGTATAGCCTCTACAACTTCGGTCAGCACTGGGGCCAGGACGTGCCACCTGACACGCCACATGAGCCCGCGAAGCGCGAGGAATCGCCAGAAGACGAGCCAACCACTCTCTCCAAGACCTTCAGAGTCTTTTCCGAGGAGTGGATGAACACCTACGTGGCGACCAACAACAAGCCTTCTGAACAAAAAAAGAAGCGGCACGTCCTGAACAAGCACTTGCTTCCGGCATTTGGAGCTCTGGCGCTCCCGGACATCACCAACCTGACCATCGAGCACTACAAGGCCCAAAAACTCGTAGACAAGCTCTCAGCCAAGACCATCAACAACCAACTCTCCATTCTCCGCAAGGCGCTCACCTGCGCACGGAGTTGGGGCTTCTTGGAGACGGTCCCCGAGTTCATCTGGCTCAAGGCACAGCGGCCGGCCATCGAGTACCTCAGCGACGACGAGGTTGCTGCTCTGCAGGCGTATGGCGACGAGCCCCTCTGGTCCACCATGATTTTGCTAGGACTACGCGCAGGACTGCGGATTGGCGAACTCCTGGGCCTCCACTGGGAAGACGTGGACCTGCAGGCGAACACCCTCACTGTTCAGCGGAACCTGTCTGAGTACGACTTGGTCACGCCCAAGAACAACCGGATTCGCGTGATTCCCCTCTCGGCTGATGTCGGCCTCGCACTCTCTGCGTGGAAGAAACGTAGTTCACCAAGACGTAAAGCAGGCTTTGTCTTTCTCAATGACGAAGGAACTCCTCTGAACTGCTACCGAGCAGACTATGCCCTTAAGCGGATTTGTCGTCACGTCGGAATCAAGGAGTACAGTTGGCACAAACTACGGCACACCTTTGCCACACACCTCCTCGCTCGAGGAGGCGACATCCGCTACGTCCAGGAACTACTTGGACATTCAACCCTGGCCATGACCGAACGCTACACTCACGTCATGGGCTCCAAGCTGCGCAGCACAGTTGAACTACTCAGCAACAATCCACAGAATTCTGGGCAGCCCGTGGGCAGTGGAATTTCGACCATCTCCAAGGACACATCCACCGTGTCAACCATGAGCCCCATTTCTGTGCCGTGTTAAAAGAAAAAACGCATCCATATGGATGCGCCCTCTCTGGTGACCCCAGGGGGAATCGAACCCCCGTTACTAGGATGAAAACCTAGCGTCCTAACCACTAGACGATGGGGCCGTGATATTTGGCCGGCTCAATCCCGTTCGACGGGATGGGGCCGTGGTTAGCTCTTTTGTGGCGGAATAATATCAAGGTTAAGGGGAAATGTCAAGGTCAAACCTTGACAAAAAGCCAGATATATAGTATCCTCACCGTGCAAAAGGAGTCTAAGTTAAGTAGAGATAAAGCCTGGCTAGTCTAGGCAAAAGTCGAGTTTCTCTGCAATTAGGTCAAGTTTTGCAGATTAATTCAATTTTATCTCTATTATGAAAGGTAAAATTTCTCGTTTAATGGATCGTGGCTACGGCTTTATTGCTCCAGAAGATGGTGAGAAGGATATTTTCTTTCACTCTTCAGAGCTCGTAGGCGTAGAATTCAACGACCTGGCTGAAGGTGACGAAGTTACTTTCGAGCTCGTTGAGTCTGATAAAGGTCCTAAAGCTACAAAAGTTTCTCGCGCCTAAGCCACGCTTACGCTACAGAATTAAAAGTCCCCGCTTTTGCGGGGACTTTTGGTTATCAAGGTGTTTCATTTAGTCCAGGTATCCACCAGCCTGGAGGCTCCAGAGTTTGCGGTAGATCTTTCCAGACTTGGTTAGTTGCTGGTGAGTACCTCGTTCAACGATCCGACCTTTATCAAAAACAAGAATTTGGTCTGCGGCCATGATCGTGCTAAGTCGGTGGGCAATAACAACTGTTGTTCGGTCTTGCATGACCTGTTTCAAAGCTTCCTGGAGCTGATGTTCAGTCTTGCTGTCCAGAGCACTTGTTGCTTCGTCGAGCACCAGGATCGGTGGGTCCTTGAGCAGAGTGCGTGAGATCACGATGCGTTGCTTCTCGCCGCCAGACAATTTAACTCCGCGTTCGCCAACAATGCTGTCGTATCCTTTTGGTAACTTTTTGATGAAGTCATGCGCCTGCGCGCGTTTACACGCTTCGATCACCTGCTTCTTGTTAGCCCCAGGCCGACCAAAACGAATATTATTGAGAATAGTGTCATGGAAGAGTAGGTTTTCTTGCAGGACAAACCCAATATTCGAGCGGACTGATTTAATGGCTAGGTCCTTGAGATCATGCCCATCAATCATTATCTTTCCACGTCCAGGGTCGTACAGACGATTGATCAGAGCAGCTAGAGTTGATTTGCCAGATCCAGACTCACCAACCAGGGCTGTAGTTGATCCGACAGGGACTTTAAATGAAACGCTTCGCAGAGCACCTTCTTTTTGGTAAGAGAAGCTGACGTTCTTGAACTCAATCTCTCCGTGAATGCGTCGAAGAGTGACCGGTTCCTCGGCTTCCTGAATTTCAGGCTCCAAGTTCCACCACGGCAAAATACGAGACAATCCAGTGTGGGCCTCGACCATTCTTGAAAGCTCATGTCCAAGGACTGTTTGCAGAGGAATGTAAATGAAAGTTGAGAATCCAAGGAAAGTGATTAATTCACCAATAGTAAGGCTTCCGTTAACTACATAGATCACTCCAAAAAGGAAAATGAGCACTCGGGCAATGGTGGTAAAAGTTTCTTGTCCAGCAGACATTGTGGCCCACCATTTGTTTATAACTAGCTGATCATCAAGAGCACTGCGCATTAGTTGTTTGATTGTTCTTTGAGTTTTAGCTTCGGCTGTATTGGTTTTAATTGAAACAATATTTGAAACAAAATCACCAGTTTTGGAGTTGATCTTTTCCCATTTTTTGTTAATTTTGTTTTGGCGTTTTCTAAGCCTTCTTGAAGTGTAAAGTGCTGCAACCACAGCGACCGGAATAGGGATCAGGGAGACCAATGTTAATTGCCAGTGAATAAAAAATCCTACTCCCAGGACAAAGATGAAGGATAGGACTGAAGGAAAAACACTTTGAGTAACTGCAAACTGGAAATTCCAAAGAGCGTCCCAAGCCTTATCAAAACGACGCAGGATTTCACCAGGCTTGGCCTCATGATGCCAGCGGACACCTAAACGAAGTACTCTTTGATAAAGTTTTTCAGCAAAAGTGTTAATAACAATATTGGCCGCCAGCCAGCCAGTGTATGATTTTAGTGCGTTGGCCACGAAGCCAATCACAAAGAAAATCGACCAAAGCAGGAGAAGGAAAGAGGTGGAAGCAATGGCTTCACTTGAAGTCATGGTAGCATTAACAGCTTCAGTGATTTTGTCAATTAAGCGTCCGTAGATTACTGGCTGAACAATGTTGGCTGCAGCCATGAGTAATGCAAGAAACAAAGAAAGGATGTGCCAACGCCACACACCTTTGAAACTCGGAGCAATCATTTTCCAAACAGGACTTTTCATGGAGATATTATAGCATAAACGAAAAGGACGACCCGCTGGGTGGGGTCGTGCCTCGTGTACGAAGGTGAAGAAGGGTCGTTATGGTAGGGTGCTTGTGATCTTAAACGGCTGGTCTGGACGTGTTCGATCGATGTAGTCAACGACGTCGGAGAAGGTGCTCCTGACCTGCCAAAGACCCTGCTCCCAGTCGTAGTATATCTGGGCCATGTCGGTGTTGATATTGTCTTTCGGGAATTTGATCGTGACCGTCATCTTGGTTTTGGGGTAAGTCATGATCCAGGTGATGGTGGTCTTGCGTTGCAGAACCATCAGGTACTTGCTGTACTTCCAGTAGCACCAGTAACGTCTTGGGGATTGGACCTTGATGACTATTCCGTCGTGTACCTCCCAGACATTGTTCTGGCCGTTGGTCACGAAGTAGAGCATCGGGCCCAGGCCATGGAACAGGAAGCCGAGAAATACTGCAGCGATGATGCAGATTTCTACCACAGCGATGTGGCCTCGGGTAATCCATGGGATATCGATCAGGAGGAAGAGTACCAAGGACACCAGGACCATGGCCAGAAGGCTGAGGTAGGCGAAGAACCAGAACCAAGGACGGATCTTGTTGTTAGCGTGGGCGAGAATCATGAGTACCTCCCCTTGGGAATGAGCGTGGTTGACTAGCTTACACGAGCTTTAACCTAGAGTCAAGGGTAGATTTTTTAGGCTGACTTAGGTATGATGTCGCTGTTATGAAAATTTTGGGAATTGAAACAAGTTGTGATGAGACTGCTGTGGCCTTGGTTGAGGGTGAAGGAGATCGAGTTAAGGTTGAGAAGTCATTAGTCGCATCACAAATTAAAGATCATGCTGAGTACGGTGGGGTAGTGCCAGAGATCGCGGCGCGGAAGCATGTTGATGTTTTATTTGGGTTGCTTGAGGCCTCTGAGATTTCGAAGAATGGAGACGGGATCGATGCGATCGCCGTGACTCGAGGTCCGGGTTTGGCTCCGGCGCTTCGTGTCGGAGTTGCTGCGGCTAAGACTCTAGCGACGCTATGGAAGAAACCACTGGTGGGAGCGAATCATCTTGAGGGGCATATTTATTCGACCCTGCTGGGACCGACCCCGCCAGCGGCGGGGTCAAAGGTGACAGACTTACGTCTGTCATTCCCCGCGGTGTGCCTTCTTGTATCCGGGGGTCACACTGAGATTGTATTGATGAAGGATCACGGAGTTTACGAGCATATTGGAGAGACGCGAGATGATGCTGCTGGTGAGGCTTTTGATAAAGTGGCTAAGCTACTTGGTTTGGAATATCCAGGTGGACCGATTGTTTCGAAGATGGCGGAAGATGGTGATCCAGCAGCAATCGATTTTCCTCGACCCATGATGGACAGTGGAGATTTTGATTTCAGCTTCTCAGGTCTAAAGACAGCAGTCTTATACCATCTTCAGGCGTCGCAAAAAAAGTCCGATCGGACCAAAAGTGCGACAACAAATGTGTGTGCGAGTTTTCAGGAGGCAGTGGTAGATGTGTTGGTGGGCAAAACAATGAAGGCTGTGGAAGAGCATCAACCAAAGTCGGTTATTCTCGGAGGTGGAGTGTCAGCTAACCAGCGTTTGCGATCTCGTTTGCAAGAAGAGGTGAAACAGGCCGGGCTTGAGTTCCTAGTAGCGCCGATTAAGTATACTGGTGACAACGCAGCCATGATTGCCGCGGCTGGATATTTTCGAGCACGCAACAAAGACTTCAGCGATCCGATGACCTTAGTCGCGGAGCCTAATTTAAAATTATGAGCCATCAAACCAACAGCGCAGAAGCAACGCAACGACTTGGTCTAGAATTTGGCCAAGAACTTCAGGGTGGGGAAGTAATTCTTTTGGTCGGTGAGATCGGATCAGGTAAGACAACGTTTACTCAAGGAATTGGACAGGCCCTAGGAGTTCCAGACCATATTAAAAGCCCGACCTTTGTTTTGGTTCACGAACACGAAGTTCACAAACACAAAACCGTCAAGCACTTAATTCATCTTGACGGTTATCGACTAGGAAAAACTCCGCTTTCCGAACTTGGGGTTGATCAACACTGTGGACGAGCAGACACAATTATCGTGATTGAGTGGCCAGAGCAGGTTGAATTTGATCTAGAGAATTGTCAGGCCACGCACCGGATCGAGTTCGAACATCTAGAAGGTGATCAGCGTCAAATTACTCTGCAGCCACTTTAAAGACTTCGTTAACTGAGGTGACTCCTTCTACCGCTTTTAATAGACCATCCTGAACCATGGTGACCATGCCCTGTTTTCCAGCAATCTCGCGCATCTGGAACTCAGAAACCGAACCTTCTCGCGTAGCGGTTTCCACATCCTCATTCATGATCAAAACTTCAAAGATTCCGATCCGGCCCTTAAAGCCGGTATTGTTACAGATATCGCACCCAGCACCTTTTTGAAAAGTCACTGTATTTAGGTCTGGAACGGTCTCACCTGACTTTTCTGGAATCGCTGAAAGAATTTTTTGTACTCGTTCCAAAGCTTCTGGGCTAAGTTCATCAGCAGTCTTACATTTCTCACACACCTTGCGCACCAGACGTTGAGCAATCACCGCGTTTAACGCTGGAGCCAGCAGGAACGGCTTGACTCCCATGGAAATGAAACGTGGGATAGCGCCAGCAGCGTCATTGGTGTGGATCGTGGACAGGACCAAGTGTCCAGTTAGAGCAGCGTTAATCGAAGTCTCCGCGGTCTCAAGGTCACGGATCTCACCAACCATGATAATGTCTGGATCCTGGCGCAAGATAGAACGCAGCCCGTCTACAAAAGAGTAGTGCTTACTTGGATCGATCTGCGACTGATTGATTCCGGCCAGTTTGTACTCAACCGGATCTTCCAGAGTCAGGATTTTCACTCCTGGCTTGTTTAGTTTTTGCAAAGCAGCGTAGAGGGTGGTGGTTTTACCAGATCCAGTTGGTCCAGTACTGATGACCATGCCATGCGGTTTCATAACTTCGGCATTTAATCTCTTGTAAACTGGTTCACGCAAACCAAGGGCAGAAAAATCAACATTAATCGCTGAGGGTTTAAGTAAGCGCATAACAATCGACTCGCCCCAGGTGGTAGGAATGGTTGAAACACGGACTTCGGTTTTTCCTTCATCAATATAAATCGTCATGCGTCCATCTTGCGGTCGATCAATAATATTAATCTTCAGCCCAGAAATTAGCTTGATCCGTCCGACCATCTGTTTCCACAGCTCTTTGTCCAGTTCAGCAATTTCCTGCAACTCACCGTCAACTCGGAAACGAACAATAATACCACGCTCTTCAGCCTCAATGTGAATGTCAGAAGAATCTAGTTCCAAAGCTGCTGCGGTCAGGACAGACATCACATCTGTGACGTTTGTGTCAGCCATCATTTTTTGTACGTCAGCAAAAGAATTGATTTGTTTTCGATATTTCTTAAGTTCCTCGGCCGTGATTTCAACACCTTTAACAATCTTTTTTATTTTTGGTAAAGCATCGTAAAGCTTATCAGCAATGCGGTAACTTTCTTCAGAGATCTGATAAATAATAACATTGGCTGAATGGCGTTCACCCAGCTGGTAAGCTACCTCTTTGATTTCTTCCTCGGCTGGGTCAATGGCTCCAAGTCGAACTTCGCTGCCAACATGAAGGAAAACTACAGCTTTAAGTTCACGGGATTGTTCTCGGGGAAGCAGAACTAAGGCCTCTGGAGCAACAGCAAAGCCTTTAAGATCAACGTAAGGGATGCCTGTTTTAGATGCGTGGCGTTGTGTATCGCGCTCCTTTTCTTTAAGCCCAATTTCTTGCATTTTTTCCTGAAGCTGGTCTTCAGCCCCTGGTTCTTGAGGGGTTTTGGCTCCGGTGTTTTTAATCAGATTTTCAATTGATTGAAGTTCTTGCATATGCGGGCATTCTATCATAAAACCCTGACGGTGTGCGAGTGGTGCACGGTGTCAGGGTTTTAAGTGGAGAGGGTTGAGGAGGTGGGGCGCGAGCTAGTCGCGTGGTTCCTCAGGAGGTAGGTGGAGCTAGTTCTCGGAGCCGGGCCTCGTAGGCTCGGATGAGGTTGGTCTCCTCCAGGGTGGGATCGACGAAGCATCGTCGGGCCTTGTCCAGCATGTGCTGGGCTTCCTGGACAGAAGTGAGGCACTTGGTCGGGCCGGTAGCCAACTCATCTCGACGCTTTTGCATGGCGTCGATGTACTGGAGCTGACGCTGGCTGGCTCCTCCACGAAGAACGTCGTGGCTGATCATGAGCAGGATATCCAGCTCAGCGATCGCGCCACAGTCGTCTCCTGGCTGATGAGCACAGGGGTCGACCTCCTGGGCCGTGGCTACGGAGCTCACGAGCAGGATGATGAGGGTGGCCAGGGCGAAAACGACGGAAACAACGATAGAACGGTACATGATATACCTCCAAAGCGGTCCTCCATGGACCTACAATTGAACGGCGCCGCGAACGTGCGGCAGGTGAAGAGAACGGATTTGATTACCTCGAGCGAGATAAGCAAGTCTGCTCTTTTCAAAGAGTCGGTGTGGGTCCTGACAGCGTTCGTGAAGGCGAACGTGCCAGGACCCGCGACGTGAGTGGGGAGTGGGTGAGGAGGTGGGAGCGTCAGTCCTGACGCGGTTCCTCAGGGGGTGGGGTAGGTGGCCACAAGGTCGTCTTCGAGCACGGCCAGGAAGGCGACCCGAGCCAGATCGAGCCGTTGCTGATCGAGCCGCTCTTCCAGGCTCTGGATCAGATCCTGGTAGATACGTTGCTCGGGGTAGGTCTCTCTGGCTTTGGCTAGGCTCTGCTCAAGGATCCAGATTCGGACTGCGATTCGATCGCGCCAGATTTCCTTGCTCCACCATCCGTTCGGGCAACGCTGGTACTGATGCAGAGCCAGAACCTCGGGGGCCGGGTTGCTCCAGTCGTTGATCTGTCGCTCGAGGTACTGGACGAACTCCTCGCCCGGGTCGCCGTAGTCGGCCACGTGCTCGCGGACCAAGTCGAGCTCGTCCCGGAGCTCCGAGACCGCCTCATCCCAGATCAGGTCCTGGTACGAACAGGGGCCGGGCTCGGTCTGGCGGAACTCGACAGTGGCCGTGTCGAGCGGGTCGACCATCTCCTGGGCGGAGGCCTGATCGATGATCAGGTAGGCGGCCACCAGCGAAAGGACGGCCAGGAGGGTCGCGTGGAGAGTGTGCTGGGACATTGTATTCAACTCCTCGTGTGATTGAATGTCCGATCGTTGTGTGGGCGAAAATTTTTCGATGGTGCCCACGGTGAAGGAAACAGGTTTAGCTATCTCTAACGAGTTAAACAAATCCGTTTCTTTCAACTAAGAGTCGGTGTGGGCCCTGGCAGTGTTCGTGAAGGCGAACGTGCCAGGACCCGCGACGGGTTGGGAAGAAGTGAGGAGGTGGGAACACGACTCAGTCGCGCGATTCCTCGATGGGGGGAAGCGGGGGGTTCCAGAAGGTGTCGATCTCCTTCCGTGGCGCCCCATCCATGACGGAACGCATGTACCTGACACCGTCGGTCACCCCGCTGATCAGGCAGTCGGTTCCCGGACACTCGATGAAGCACGAGGTCTCGGATTTCAACCCGCTGTCGCAGATCAGACCGGCGGACAAGACGGCATCGCTGATTGCCTCGATCTCGATCTCCTGGTCAGCGACCTGGGTCTCAAGCTCGGCGATCTCGGCCTTAGCAGCCTGGACACGTGCTGTCATCAGCTAGTAGGTCGGTGCGGCTCCGGTGAGAACAACAGCGATCACGATGGCGGAGAAACCAGCGTAGTACCAGAATCTTTTCATGTTCATGGAAATGTCTCCTATTGGACGTTGATGCGTGCCACAAAGGCGGAAAAAGAAAACCAGGTCTATTCATCTCTTAAGGGAGAGGTAAATAAACCTGGTTCTCCGAATAAAAATTAGGTTAGTTCTCTCTCCCAAGATTAGCTATATAATACCATATTTTAGCCAATTTGTCAATGGGGGAGGAAACAAAAAATTGACTCAATTTAGGTAAAAAGAAGAGTCAATTTTTTACTAAATTTACAGCGTTGAGCTTAAATAAGCCTCAGGGTCTGAGCGAACCGGCGCAGCTTTGGAGTCAGGCCTTTAGTGCGTAATTTTTCATAAACCAGGGTCCAGACAACGTATTGATAGGCTGTGAGTATGCCGCCGATCAGGATCGAGAGCAGGGTTCCGATAAGGGTTACAATCATACTGACAACCGAGGTGGCGTAAGTGTAACTGGTCATGACCGCGGCTGTGAAGATCAGACTGTAAGGGAGCCAGAGCAGAATCCAGATCAGGAAGACTATGAGCGCTCCGACCAGACCAATTAGGAACAGAAGCAGAGCTGTTTCAAAACAGACTAGCGGGTGATGGCGAACTACGTTCCAGGTTTCTTCGATCGCTTCATGTAAGTTGTGCCGTCCGCGGACAACCGAGGCAATAGTTAGAATCGAGAACAGGGAAATAGCCAGGACCAAGATAATCATGGCCACCAGAATAACAAAAGAAGCCACGGTGTCGCCAGTGGTTGAGCCCTGGAACAGAGCCAAAGGCAGGGCAGAGAAAGCAAGCAAGGCCCCGACCAGGATTTTGGCTATTAGATCAATGACTAAGATTTGGAAAAAGATTTTCTTTGGAGCTTGGAGCAGTTTTTTAGTCTTGAGTTTGTTTCGTGATAGAGCTCCTTTGAATAATCCGTATTGCGAGAGAATGGCCAGGATCAAAAGAACTAGAATGACCAGGCTGATCAAGGTGATCGTGATAATAGTGCGTGTTGGGGAAAGGGTACTGAACTGATTAAAAAATAAACGGATTGAATCTAGTCCAGGGATGGCGTTATTAAGGAAGAGCTTGGTTAAGGATACAGTCGGATCAGCCGGAGTTAAAGCCCGAAAACCGATTTCTAAAACCGCTCCAGTGTTGATTAGTCCTGCCAGGATACCCAAAAACCACAGACGTGGTTGTTGCCTGAGCAGTTTGGTCGCCTTACTGAAAAGCGGACGATAAATTGGTTTTGACATATCCTCCTTTTAGTCTCTTATTTAAAGAGTGCTTCGAACTGTTCACGTTCGATTGTTTCTTTTTCTAGAAGCTCCTTAACAATGGCTTCTAGTTTGTCTTTGTGATCAGTGATAGTTTTCTGAGCTGTTTGTTGGGCGTTGTTAATCAGGCTAGTAACTTCTTGGTCAATGTCTTGAGCAGTGGCTTCTGAATAATCTCGCTGTTCACGAATTTCCTTGCCTAAGAAAACCATTTCTTCACGTTCGCCAAAAGTACGTGGTCCAAGTTTTTCTGACATGCCGTAACGAGTAACCAGATCACGAGCTAAATGTGTGGCCCGTTTTAGATCATCTGAAGCACCAGTTGTAACGTCTTTGAAAATGTCCATTTCTGCTACATGACCTCCGAGCAACACAGCCATGTCGTCAAGGAACTCAGATCGAGAGTGTAGTTTGCGATCTTGGGTCGGCAGCTTCAAAGTGTATCCAGCAGCTTGACCTCGGCCAATGATTGAGATCTTGTGGACCGGATCAGCGTTTGGGAGCATGTGAGCCACCAAAGCGTGTCCAGCTTCATGGTAGGCAGTAATCTTTTTCTCCTGGTCTGAGAGTACGTGGCTTTTGCGTTCTGGTCCGAGCAAGACTTTTTCAACTGACTCTAACACTTCGTCAGCATGGATTACCTTTTTGTCACGTCGGGCAGCCAGGATAGCCGCTTCGTTCAACAGGTTGGCTAAATCAGCTCCGGAAAAACCAGGCGTGCGCTCAGCTACTTTGCGTAGTTCCACTTTTTCAAGTGGCTTGTTCTCACCATGAATTTTTAGAATAGCTTCACGATCGTTAATGTCTGGGAGGTCTAAGATCACACGACGATCAAAACGTCCTGGTCGCAACAACGCTGGGTCAAGAACATCAGGGCGGTTGGTGGCGGCAATAACGATCACGCCGAGATGAGGATCAAATCCATCCATCTCCACCAGAATTTGGTTCAGAGTCTGCTCACGTTCATCATGACTTCCACCAAGACCAGCTCCACGCTGTCGTCCGACTGCATCAATCTCATCGATAAAGACGATGCACGGTGCGTTCTTTTTGGCCTCATTAAATAGATCACGCACACGAGAGGCTCCAACACCAACGAACATCTCGACAAACTCAGATCCAGAGATGTGATAGAACGGCACATCAGCTTCACCGGCTACAGCTCGTCCGAGCAAGGTCTTACCAGTTCCTGGAGGGCCCATGAGCAAAACGCCTTTAGGAATTTTGGCTCCTAACTCAACAAATTTTTTCGGGGTCTGTAGAAACTCAACTACTTCGTGCAGCTCTTCTTTGGCTTCTTTAACTCCGGCCACATTTTTGAAAGTGATCTTGTCTTTGTTTTTCTCAGCCTTCTTAGCTCCGGATTGACCGAACTGCATCGCTTTCATGTTCGCTCCTTGGAACTGACGCATGAAAAAGAAGATGATCACGATCAGAAGCAGAAGAGGGATCAGGCTTGGTAAGATAATACCCATGAAGTAACTCCGCCCGCTGGCCCCTTCGATATCAATGGCAATGCCAGCCAGTTCGTCTGGCTCAACTCCGTAGTTAGTCAGCAACTCAGATAAGGACTCACCGCCTTCTTTACGAGTGATGGCTTCGCTACCATCGGTTTGAGTAATTGTGACCTCGTTCTCTTTTACTAAGATGCGATCGACTTGACCATTATGAACTCGTTCGACCAAAGTTCCGATTCCGATTTCTTCTGGTTTGTCTGTAGTCATGTTATAGGTCGATAAAATCGCACCAACAACCAAGATGGTGATCACAAAGAGAATAATATTTTTTGAAAGTGGTTTCATAGTATGTCAATTATAGCCGAAAACCGCCTGGAGTTCCAGGCGGCCTTGGTTTATTCTTTAGTCTCCCCGGCGGAGCTAGGTCCGGCTTCGCCGGATTCTATTTCCTTTTCCTTTTCTTCATCCGCCTTTGGCTTATCTACCGGTGTTTCTTCATCAAGTTTTAATGACAAGCCCAGTCGATGCTCTTGAGGTTCAATTGAGACAATGCGGAACTTCTTAGTTTCTCCGATCTTACCTAGCTGACTAATATCAGCTCCTGGTGCTTTGTCCATTTCGCTAACGTGAGCTAGACCGTGGATATCCTGATCAAGTTCAACAAAGAAACCAAAAGGATTAATCTTCAGAATCGTTCCTTCTACAATATCGTTGATCTTGTATTTTTCAGCCACATTAGTCCATGGGTCAGCAATTAGTTTTTTCATTGAGAGAAAAATCTTAGAACCTTCAATGCCGATAATTTCTGCATCAACCTCATCACTTACTTTAATTAGATCACGGGGATGATCAATACGCTGCCAAGCAATTTCTGAGATGTGGACCAGGCCTTCCAGAGAATCGAATTTAACGAAAGCTCCGAAGTCAGCTACCGCAGTAACAGTACCTTTAACTTTATTACCGACCTTGTATTGGGAGATAACGTCTTTCTGGCGCTCTTCCCAAACCGCTTTTTCAGAAACGATTAATTTTTCCTCTGGTTCATTAACATCAATTACTCGAGCGTCGATATTTGATCCAACAAAGCTCTTGAGCTTGTCCAGAATTTTCTGTTTGTCACCACCACTAACTCGTGGATAGTTTTCTGGAGACAGTTGAGAAACTGGCAAGAATCCAGTGATGTGCTTGAGTTTGATAATCAAACCACCCTTGTTAGCTTCAACAACTTTAACTGGGAGAACTTCACCAGAAACAAATAGCTTGCGCAACTCTTCCCAAGCTTTCTGTTGACCAGCAAAACGGAAAGAAAGTTCCATTTCACCGTTCTCATTTTCTAGATCGATCACAGTTGCCTCAACCTCTTCGCCTGGCTGGGCTCCATCATCTTCTGCAGCTTCAGCAAAAAGTTCGCGACCCCGGACAACACCAGTGGTCACGCCTTCAATTTCAACTCGCACCTCACGTCGGCTAGCACTGATCACTTTTCCTTTGACCACGTCTCCAACCTGAGGAATTTTTTTAAGATAGTCGCCTTCAACCAGCAGTTTTTCAAACTGGGTGGTGGGCTGGGTTACTTTTGTCATAGTTATTTTCCGCTAGCAGTCTGGGTCAGAATCGACCTGGAGGCCAACGGGGCTAATAATTAATGAAGTTTATAGCGGCCGAAGTATAGCAGAGGGACTAAAAAGCGTCAAGATTTAGCCTTAAAATAAGGGGGTATTTTTGCTTGTCAAATAAGCTTGGGCATGGTAGAATATTGGCGTTATTTATCTTAGATTTTATGCAGATTTCTTGGCACGGATTGTCGTGTTTTTCTATCACTACCAAAGGATCGCAGGGCGATGTGACCGTGGTGGTTGATCCATATCAGAACGCAACCGGGTTGCGGTTTCCGCGAACTCTTGAGTCTGGCTTAGTCCTTTCTAGTCACAATGAAGCTGATGCGAATAACGTGGAAGCAGTGCAAGGTTCCCCGTTTATTGTTAAAACCCCTGGCGAATATGAGGTCAAGGGTGTTTTTGTTTATGCTATCCCAGCTCCACTCAAACCAGAGAAAGAAGGGGGTAAGGTCACAGAGAATTATATTTTCAGGATCGCGGTTGAGGATATTACCATCGCTCATCTAGGTGCTTTGAATCGGGAGTTGACTGATGATGAGTTGAAAGAATTGAAAGACGTTGATATTTTAATGATTCCCGTTGGTGGAGGGCGAGTCATGCTACCTAAGACCGCTGTTAAGGCAATCAGTCAGATTGATCCGCGAGTAGTTATGCCTATGTCCCACGCTATTCCTAATTTGAAAGAGAAGTTTGCCAAAGTTGATGGTTTTTGCAAAGAGATCGGGGTATGTCGTCGGGAAGATATTGCTAAATACAAAATTACTCGAAGTAGTTTACCAGAAGAAGAGACAGTCATTGTTGTCCTGTCTCGATCATAAATATGACTGAGGAAGAGCGCCAGCAACGAAAGATTTGGTTCTGGATCATCTTTGTTCTGGCCATGCTCGTGATTTTGTACGGGTGGTATCGAATTAATTGGATTACCTGGCGAGACGGTTTTAATGGAGTGATCGAGATTCAAGAACAAGGTGAAGAGCTGATGGAAGAGTTCGGTGAGATTGAAGACGAAGCTACAGAGCAGATGATCGAGTTGCGAGATCAGGCTATAGAAACCGCCCAACCAACAGAGGAGATTTCAGAAGAAAACGTAGATGAAGTCATAGAAATATTAAAGGAAAATATTGAAGAGCAATATGCCGAAGAAGAAAGTAATCAAGAAGAAGCCGGTGAAGAAAACGGCCAAGAAGAAAACTAAAGAACAGGTGGTGGAAGTTCCAGAGATGACTTTGAGAAAAGTTGTGCCGCAAAGTATTGTGTCAGAAATGGAGACAAGTTATTTGGATTACGCCATGTCTGTAATTGTGATGCGAGCCTTGCCTGATATTCGTGACGGTCTAAAACCAGTGCATCGTCGAATTTTGTACTCTATGTGGCAGACTGGGCTGCGTTCCAGTGCTAAGTATAAGAAGTGTGCCACGGTTGTCGGAGACGTGCTGGGTAAATATCACCCTCATGGTGACAATGCTGTGTACGATTCTTTGGTGCGTATGGCTCAGGATTTCTCTTTCCGCTATCCGCTGGTTCGTGGTCAAGGAAACTTTGGTTCACTTGATGGTGATCGAGCCGCTGCTTATCGTTACACTGAGGCCAAGTTGGAAACATTGTCAGAGGAACTGCTTTTAGATATTGAAAAACAGACTGTTGATTTCCGACCAAACTTTGATGGTAGTCACAAAGAGCCGTCAGTGCTTCCGGCTAGATTGCCAAACCTTCTTTTGAATGGAACCTTAGGCATTGCTGTGGGAATGGCTACAAACATTCCACCACATAATTTAACCGAGCTTTGTGATGGGGTGATCCATCTGATTGATAATCCAGACGCTACCATTGATGATTTGACCGGATTTATTAAAGGGCCGGATTTTCCAACCGGAGGAATTATTTATGATATTAAAGAGATCAAACAAGCTTACGCCACAGGAAAAGGACCGGTAGTGACACGAGCCAAGACTGAGATCATGGAGCGCAAAGGTGGTTTCAATATTATCATCACGGAGATTCCATATTTAGTGAATAAAGCCAGTTTGTTAGAGAAAATTGCTAACTTGGTGCGAGAGAAAAAGATTGATGGGATTAAGGATTTGCGCGATGAGTCAACTAAGGATGGGGTTCGAGTGGTGATTGAACTCAAGCGTGACGCTTTTCCTAAAAAAGTTTTGAACCGTTTGTATCAGCTGACCCAACTTCAGGATACTTTCCACGTTAACATGGTAGCTCTGGTTGATAATGGATTGCAGCCGCGGTTGGTCAACCTGAAGACCATGCTTGAGGAGTATGTAAAGCATCGTGAAGAAGTGGTGCGTCGTCGCACCCAGTTTGATCTGGATCGAGCCAAGGAACGAGCTCATATTCTCGAAGGTTTGCGCATCGCTATTTTGAAGATCGACAAAATCATTGCCACGATTAAGAAATCTAAAGACAAGGACGAGGCCCGTAAGAATTTGATGAAGAAATTCAAGCTGACTGAGCGTCAGGCCGTGGCCATTTTGGAGATGAAGCTGCAACAGCTGGCTAACCTGGAACGCCTGAAGGTTGAGCAGGAGTATAAAGAAAAGCAGAAACTGATCAAACAACTGGAGCTGATTCTGAAATCCAAGAAGAAACGAATGAATATTGTTAAAACCGAAGTTGAAGAGATTAAAGAAAAGTATGGTGATGAGCGCCGGACTGAGGTTGTGGCTCATGGAGTTAAAAATTTCAAGATGGAAGATGTGATCCCGGACTCACCGACTGTAGTTATGATTACTAGAGATGGTTACATCAAGCGTTTGCCACCAGATACCTTTAAGAAACAGGCCCGTGGTGGTAAAGGTGTGACTGGTTTATCAACCAAGGAAGAAGATATAGTTGATAAGGTTTTCACCACCTCGACTCATAAGGATCTGTTATTCTTTACTAACCGTGGTCGCGTGTTCAAGCTCAAGGCTTACGAAGTTCCAGAGTCCACGCGCACAGCCAAGGGTCAGGCTATGGTTAACTTTTTGCAGTTGGCTCCAGGCGAAGTGGTTGAGGCCACCTTCTCGATTGAGGACATCGAAGACTGCAAGTATCTGACCATGATTACTAGAAAAGGAACGATTAAGAAGACCGAGCTCAAAGAATTCGATAATGTTCGACGTTCTGGTTTGATCGCTATTAAACTTAAAGACGGAGACAGCTTGTGGGCTGTTCGTATTACCACTGGAAAGAACAATGTCATTCTGGCCACTCAGAAAGGACAAGCAATTCATTTTAAGGAATCAAATATTCGTGCCATGGGTCGAACTGCAGCTGGAGTGCGAGCGATTAAATTGAAGGGCGAAGATATTGTTGTGGGAATGGATGTGCTGCCAGAGAAGATCAAAAAGGGTGAGTATCAGTTACTGGTGATTATGCGCAATGGATATGGTAAACGAACTGATTTGACCGAATACAAAGTTCAGGGTCGTGGAGGGTCTGGAATTAAGACTGCTAATGTTACTGCTAAAACTGGAGACATTGTGACTGCTCGAGTCGTGAAGCATAAAGACGAACGAGATCTGATCGTTATGTCCGAAGCTGCTCAGGTAATTCGAATGTCTCTTAGCTCAGTCTCAGTTCTTGGTCGGGCCACACAAGGAGTTAAAGTAATGGGCTTTAAGAAAGACAAGGATCAGATTGCTTCGGTGACGTTGGTGTAAAAATAACAAGGATCAAATAACAAAAACCAAGCAGGGTCGCAGGATCCTGCTTTTGGTTGACAGAGTGATCAGGTCACGCTAAGTTAATTTAAGATCATTGAAAACGTCTTACTCTCGCCTCGAAGCTGGGGAACAGGTTCCTAGTGGCAGGGCGGGCCAAAACCGTGCACTGCGGAAGCGTCAGGATCGATGCCGCCCGAAGGGGTGGATTCGTGCCTTATACGCCAGGCTGTGGTGGTCGAAGGGTCAAGTCAGAATGAGCGTGTCTCCAAGAGAACAAAGGAAAAGAGAGTTTGGGATGCTCGGACGGTTGATGCAGCTATTCGGAGGGCCGTCAGAGCTGTTCCGATCAGCTGCTCTTCAGGGTTTCGTGGATATCTCATACGCACGGGATGTGTGCGAGGCTATTGATGGTCGGCATCTGAGCCAACCCGAACTTCAGGTCCTCAGACGGCAGGTGCGCCTGCGCATGCAAGATCCAAGGTGGGGGGACTCGTCAAAGGATCAGGTCGAGGTCTCGTACGCGATTCCTGGGAGATACATTTCTCCAAAGGCTCTCCGTGCTGCTTTGTTTGGACACATCGACTACACTCCGGAACAGCTCGAAGCTCTGGCCGAGATCCCGTACACTCGAAAAGAGGTGATAGAGGAGGTTGGTGGAAAAGACGGCCAAGAGGCCATCCTGTTCCCAGGGCATCCGTCAATCAACGCCAAGCGTCTGTACGATATCTTCTGGCATGATCGACACAGAACTCCCTATTTCGGTGGGGTTAGTCAGAATGGGCTGACGTTCAAACACGGCTCCTTCTGGTGGTTCGACGATCGATGCAAGGAGATCGCTGAACGACCCTTGGAGCTGCGGTGGTATCTGGTCCGTACCTCCTGTGAGCCGTACGACACTTGTGACACTGACACTCATCGTCAAACCTGGTTGATCGAAGCCTTGATGGCGGCTTTGTTGCTCTACTCTGTGGGGCAACGCGGGTTCGTTCAGCGCAGGGTTGGAACGAACGTGGTCAACGGGGATGCCACGATTGAGTGCCGTGAGCGCAGTGTCCATCTTGATTCAGGAGATGTCTATCCTGAACACGGTGTTGGTCTTGATATGAACGAACACGGTCAAGTCGATATCAAGACTTCGTCTGGTCATGGGTCTCACGGCCCCTTGTGGGTAAGACGACTTCCTGATGGCTCTTAGTTGAGCCGTTTCCTTCGGGCGCCTGCGATCCAGCCGGCGCTCTTTCCATTTCTAAAAGAAAACCACCCCGATCGTGAGGACCGAGTGTGGTCTGATCGGGGGGGGTGAAGGTTGAGTGGCTAGCTAACCGCTCTGGGTGTGCTGGGCTTCGGTCTGGGCCTTGGCCAGCTCTGCGTCGAAGTAGGCCTGGGCCGCATCCAGGAGTCGGTCGTTGCAGGAGGCGAACTCACCCATGTCCAGATTGCACCGGTAGTCGGCAACGTCGACCCAGTACACGTTGCCGGTGATGTTGAACAGGGTCTGCTCTTCTGCCGTTCGGCTACCGTCTTCCCAACGGTCGACCATCGACCAGCTGGTCTGGCTCGAACGCTTGCTGCTGATGTATGTCCTGGTACCCATGGCGGTCTGGTCACGCGTGTCCAGTACGATCCGGCGAGCCCAGATTCCGAGGTTGCCCAGCTCGGGCAGGTCACAGGCCAGCAGGCCATGGCCCAGGTTCTGGAGTTCACAGACGTGCGACTCATGGACCTCGCTCACGTCCGGCTTCTCCAGCCGTTCGAAAGCCTCCCGACTCGGGTAGGTGAACGTGGTCGTTTCCACGGTGTACACCAGCGCCGGGGCCGGCGTCCAGCGGATCACGACCTCGTCCTCCACGGTCTGGGAGCTGTGGGTGTAGGGCTCGGCCATGGCTGGCAGAGCGAACAGGACGCTGATCAGCGGGAACAGGTAGAACAGGCGGAAAAAGGACATGGGACCTCCGTGATGGTTTGGGTGATGGTTAGGCGACGTTGTTTGTGCCACCGAACAACTAAAGAATATAGTCGAAAGTTCTTAATTTGTCAAGATTCACCTCTCCTGGTTGACACTTTTAAGCTAATTTGGTATCCTTTCGCCACGATTTAATGTTTATTTAACGCCCTTACGGGCGTCATTCCCTTCGATATGTCCGTACCAGTCCGACGACAAACTCATGGCAAGACTCGACGACGACGAGCTCATCACGCTCTGAAAAAAGTGGTTTTGTCCGTGTGTTCAAAATGTAAAAAAGCGGTTCAGCCGCATCGAGCTTGTGGATTCTGTGGTCACTACGGTGACAAACAGGTGATTGATACAGCTCGTAAGAGTGAGCGCGCTTTGCGCAAAGCCCAGGCTGAGGCTCAAGCCAAAGAAGCTGCCAAAGAAGAGACTAAAGCTTCGGAGGACAAAAAAACCAAAACCAAGAAAGAGGCCTAGTGCCTCTTTTTGGAATGTGCTAATCTATAAGTACGTTCCTTAGTTCTTAAGTTCTTAAGTTCCTTAGTCTATGTCAAATCGACACTTAGCGAGAACGATCGCTTTACAAACACTGTATCAATGGGATTTTTTGGAGCAGCCTGAAGGCCGCATCGAAGAGCTTATTGGGTACAGTAAAGAAGAGTTTGCCCCGCAGTTTGATGACGGCGGTTTTATTAAAGAATTAGTTGATGGCGTGCTCAAGCATCAGGACGAGATCGATGAGACGATCACTACCTTTGCCCCGGACTGGCCATTGGAAACGATTACTATTGTTGATCGTAACGTGTTGCGTTTAGGAACATATGAGTTGAAGTTTTCCGAGAACGTGCCTTCTAAGGTAGCGATTAACGAAGCGATTGAGTTGGCCAAAGGGTTTGGAGGACAGGCTTCTGGTCGTTTTGTTAACGGCGTGCTCGGCGCGATCTATAAAAACATGATTGCACGAGGGGAAGAAAAAGAAGTCGACAAGAATCCACCGAAGAAAGATAAACCTAAAGAATAATTTATGACCCAAGATGCAGATTTGTCCAAACTGGAAGAAACGCTCGGCGTGAAGTTTCAGGAGGTTGATACCTTGCGCCAAGCGCTTGTTCACCGCAGCTATATCAATGAGCATCCAGATTTTCGGCTCGGTCACAACGAGCGTCTGGAGTTCTTAGGTGATGCTGTTTTGGAACTGGTGGTTACAGAAAACCTGTACCACAATTTTGATAATCCTGAAGGGGAGTTAACTAACTGGCGAGCAGCTTTGGTCAACGCTGAGATGAACGCGGACCTTTGTATCAAGTTGGACGTTGATGATTATCTGTATCTTTCCAAAGGTGAATCTAAGGATACAAGCTCTAAGGCCCGACGTTATATTTTAGCTAATGCTTTTGAAGCGATTATTGGGGCGATTTATATAGATCAAGGTTGGGATGCATCTAAGGATTTTATTGAGCGGACTAACCTGGCGGAACTGCCACGTGTGTTGGAGCAGAAGCTGTACATTGATCCAAAGAGTCGGTTCCAGGAAGCAGCTCAGGATCGGTTTAGTTTGACACCGAGCTATAAAGTCCTGGAAGAATCTGGTCCAGACCATAATAAGAAATTTATTGTTGGGGTGTATCTTGGAAAAGAGCTGGTTGCTGAAGGTGAGGGGACCAGTAAACATGAAGGTCAGGTGGCTGCAGCCCAGGCCGCGATTGAGAAAAAAGGATGGTAAAGTTGTTATTACATGTTTGTTGTGGGACCTGCGGTTCGTGGGTTCCAAAGCGTCTTAGTCATGAATATGACGTGACGCTTTTTTATTTCAATCCTAACGTTCATCCAGAAGAGGAGTATCAGCGACGCCTCGAAGGAGCCCGGCTGATGGCTGATGAACTCGGATTGGATCTGGTCGAAGGTGGCTATGATCCTGAAGCTTGGTTTAAGTTTGTTCTTCAGTCGGGAGTGACGCCCGTAAGGGCGTTACAGTCAGAACCAGAAGGCGGACAGCGCTGCCAACTTTGTTTTGAGCACCGACTTCGAGCCACTGCCGAGCATGCTCGTGATAACGACTTTGATTGTTTTGCTACAACATTGACTGTGGGTCGACGAAAAAAAGCCAGCGATGTTAATCCGGTTGGTGAGCGTATTGCTGATGAAGTTGGGGTCAAATTTTTATCTCGCGATTTTAAAAAAGCTGGGGGAGAAGACCTATCACAAATCCGAGCCCAAGAGCTCGGAGTGTACCGACAAGAATACTGTGGGTGTATTTATTCGCATTCTTGTCGGGAGTGACCCCGCCGCTGGCGGGGTTATCTTGTTGTGTAGCGGAACCCTTTAGGGTTCCATTTTGAAACGGGGAACCGCACAGGTCGCAAGGGACGTGTGCGGCAGGTGAGGTTAGTTGCGCGAGGGGAGCAACCTCTCGATCAGAACATCAGTAGCTTCACTGGGAGGCAAAACTCGAGCTGGTGGATCCGGTCGGTGTTCCTTCCAGTGGTCTTCGAGCTGCTCCAGGACCTTGACCAGTTGTTTGGATCGGTCCGAGGCCCGAAAGAAGATCTGGGTGATAGCCCACGAGCGATCTCGGCCATAGCGCTGGAAGATCTTGAATCCGCGCTCCCAGAGTACCCCCAGGCGACCTCTCATCAGGTGCTGGAAGCTGCCTCTAGTTACGGTTTTGTCTGGAGACTTCATGATCAGTCCTTTGGCCAGAGCGTAGCTCAGGAGCGGGTTGTGAATTTGGTCCGGTTGGACCGGTGGTCCAGCGAGCTGGTCGAACCCTAACAGGATCGGTTCTAAGGCGAGCCCGTTGTTGACCGATTCCAGAACTTCAGTACTGCGTTCTGTTGGGATAGCTCGGACCCCAGGAGCATACACCCGAAGCGAATGTTCAACTGGACCTTCAGGTCCATCAAGAACGATGGTTAGGAAAAGGTGTCCTTCTACACCGTTAACGAAACGTATCTGACCCAAGCTTCCAGCCGGGAGGTGAATCGTGACGAACGTAGGTAGTCCTGGTAGTCTGATCTGGAAACGCGTGCGGAAGCGTACAACTTGGCCTGCTTCCAGCGTGATCAGTTGCACCTCAGCCCCCGAACAGCCAGGGGAAGAAGTTCTTGAGAACAAGCTGAGCAAGAATCGCGATGGCACACAGGCCAGCTAGGTAGTTCATGCGGCCTCGGGGAAGCCGCGGTTTGACTCGCTTCCCGATGAGTTCCAGACCGATGATCATGACGACCCCCTGGTTGACGTTTGTGAGACTGTAGTTTAAAAAACGGTTTTTGTCAATTGTTTAAAAAACAAAAACTCCCTGGAAAAATCCAAGGAGTTTTTGGTGCGGGCGGGAGGACTCGAACCCCCGACCTTCTGGTCCGAAGCCAGACGCTCTATCCAGCTGAGCTACACCCGCATGAGCTGGATCGTATCAAGAATCTTGACTTTTGTCAATCATCTTAGTATAATTCCGACGCAAAAATAATATGCCCCGTTAGCTCAGCCCGGCAGAGCAGTTGGCTCTTAACCAAACGGTCGCAGGTTCGAGTCCTGCACGGGGCACCACAGAACTCCGAGATCCGTCTCGGGGTTTTGTGTTTTCTTGGTAAGCATCATGTGATAAAATATAATCATGAGTATTAAATGGTTGAACAAAAGATATATTTTTGCCATTCAAGGCGGAATCATTGCTTTGATTATTTTTGCTATTGCCACTATTTTTATTCCTGGACAGGGGCCACTAGCTGATGTTCAGATCATTCTAACTGCTAGCACCTTCCTCTTTGCCATCCTAGCTGGATTTTTTATTTCCCGTTCTAACAATCGTTATGATGAGATCAGGTCTGAGGTGGCTGAAGAAGATGCTCTGATCTTGTCGATTTATCGCATGAGTGATTTCTTCGGAGATTCTTTTCAAAAAAAGATTTCCGGACACATTGATGACTATTATATTGAGGCAATGGATTTTGATGTCGGAGCTGGCTATAAAAATACTACTCCACATATGGAGAAAATTTATCAAGCTTTTCACGCACTGAAGAAGATTAAAGATAGTAAAATTGAGGACCTATATGATGATATCTTTATGTTGCTCTCAGATTTGGAAGAAAGTCGTAACAAAGCCTCAGTTCTTCGGCATGAAAAAATGACCTATGGTCAATGGGCTATTTTGATTGTTCTGGTTTCTATAATAATTTTCTGCCTTTTCTTTCTTAAGATTCCAGCAGTGTACTCTCAAGTAATCACAGTTATGCTTTCAACAACCCTGGTTCTAGTGTTGTTGTTTTTACGAGATATTCAGAATCTTAGATTGTATGGGGAGCATTTTTTACTTGAGTCTGCTGAAGAGGTCTTTGAGTCTATTGGAAAGGAGCGTTATTACCCAGAATATTATTTTAATGAAGGGTTTTTAAAAGAGGTTCCAGAGCATGTTAAACAATATCGTTTGGGTACACACCAGCCAGGAGAAAAGCATAAAATTAAATTGATTAAAGTGAAGAGGTAGTTTTAGAAAAAATAAACTCTGAGATTCTTCTCGGAGTTTTGTGTTTGTTAAAT
>CAYZPO010000002.1:0-37388 GCA_964480695.1 uncultured Gammaproteobacteria bacterium
TCTTCTGGAGACATTAGCATTGCTCAGGGAACTGACTACAGTAGTGGAGATGATTTGACTTTAGGAGGTAGCGGAACCTGTACTCTTACCATGACCAATGCTGCAACTTTAACCTCATTGACTATTTTAGCTAATGCTACAGTGAGTCATGCGGCCGAAGCTTCGGCTGGAGTGGACATTACTACTACAGGAGACTTAACGATCAACGCCGATGCTTCGATTAATACCAATGGTCTAGGTTGTGCTGCTGCCAGAGGTCCGGATGCGGATAATGTTTGTAGTGATGCTGGAACCGGGTCATCGGGTGGCGCAGGTTATAATGCTAGTGGTGGAGCTGGACACGGTGGTGCTGGCGGAGCTGGAACAGGAAGTGCTGGCGGAGCTGCTTACGATAGCGCTACAAATCCAGTTCGTTTTGGGGCTGGATCAGGTGGAACTGCTTGGGGTGCTGGTGAACCTGGTGGTGGCTTAATTAAGCTCGCTGTTTCCGGAAACATGTCTCATTCCGGAACTATTACTGCAGATGGGGATGATGGGGCAAATCGAGGTAACCCTCCTGGTGGTGGAGCTGGCGGTTCAATTAACGTTGCAGTTACAGGAACCATGGCCGGATCCGGAACTTATTCGGCCAAAGGAGGAGATGGTGATGCTGATGGTGGTAAAGAAAGTGGTGGAGGTGGGGGTGGAATAATTGTCATCTCTCACGCCGGCGGAACTGTCTCTTATAGCAGCTCTGATTTTGATGTTACTGGTGGTACTCGTCCGAATGATACTGTTCATGGAACATCAGGTTCTGTATATGTGAAAGACACCTCAGCATCCGCGGTTTCAATTTTTGGTGGCTTTACCTATGACGGCTCAGATTTTGATACAGGGCTTACTTCCTGGATTATGGACAGTGGTGCCACTGCTCAGACCTGTTCTAGTGGGACTAGTCCAGTCTTTGATGATGTAACCAATTTGACTATTGGTGGAACTTTGGATTGTTCTGGGGCTGATGCTTTTACTTTTGGAGCAACAAATGTAACTTTCCTTGATAATGCGTCTGTCTCTGTTGGTGGAAACACAACTGTTACTGCAAGCACAGATTTAACCATGGGAACAGGGGTGAGTATAACGATCTCTGGTGTTGGTTCTGACCTTGATTTTACTATTGCGGATAGTGATGATCAGGTTTGGACAGATATGACTGTGACTGGGCCAGCAGAAGGGATATTTACCATGGACGATGAAATTGATCTTGAATTAGCTGGTACAACAGCGTTGGATACCAGTGTTCAATTTACTGCCTTAACTGGCTTTACAATTGGGGCCAGTGCTTCGATTAATGCTGATGAAAAAGGGTGTCGAGCGCCAGCAGCTGGGGCTCATGGGTGGGGCCCGAATGGTTCAAATGTTTGTAGTGAGAGCGGTTCAGGTCATTCTGATGGTGGTGGATATGTTGGAACTGGTGGTGGTGGGCATGGTGGAAACGGTGGAGATGGTTGGGGTGGTGGAATGACTGGAGGTACTGGTGGTTATGATACAACAGCGGCTCCTGTTTTGTTTGGTGCTTCTGCTGGGGGAAGCATATCTTATGCAGGGCAATCAGGTGGTGGAGTTGTTCATCTAGATGTTACCGGAAACATGACTTGGAATGGGGCTATCTCTGCTGAAGGAGATGATGCACAGGCTAGAAATTCCAACCGAGCTCCGGGGGGCGGTGCTGGTGGATCAGTTTATATTACAGTTAACGGTACTGTTTCTGGAACTACTGGGTCTCTTTCTGTGGCCGGTGGTGACGGAGAAGATGGGAACGGGTCAATTGAGGGCGGAGGCGGAGGCGGAGGTCTTACTGCTGTTGAATATGAAATTGACTCCACTTCGTTTCTCAGTGGTCTAACTAGTGCTGGGGTGGCTCCTGGTGGAGACGGCGGTCCAAATGGAGAAACAGACACTGCTGATGATGGAGTTAATGGAACCTTGACTCTTACAGCACTGCTTGCTTTTTCCTCTGCACAATATTTAGACACTAATTCAGACGGACAGGTCGATCGGGTTGATGTGACTTTTACAAAAAATATTACCTTAGATGAATGCGATGTTGCTGACTATACTTTTGGTGGAGCTGATGCTGGAACGATTGCTGTTGCTAGTTGTGCAACTTCCGGAGCTGATCTGCAATTAACAATTTCCAATGCCCCAGCCAGTGATACTAATCTAACCCTAACTTGGGCTTACACTGCAGCCAATGGCACAGCCAATTCAATTCACGATGGTGCTGGAACTAATTTGGGCGATGTTTCAGCCCAAACACTTGATGATGCCGCAGCTCCGGTTTCTACAGCTTATGCCTATAAGGATACAGGTGGTGACGGTCAGGTTGACCGTTTTGATGTCACTTTTACTGAGAACATTGCCCAGGATGAGTGTGAGGCCGGGGATTTCACGATTGGCGGAGCGGATGCTGGTACGATCGCAGTTGCCTCGTGTGCGACTTCGACCACGGATTTGCAACTTACAGTATCTAATGCCCCAGCAGGTGATACTAATTTGACCCTAACTTTAGCCTACACCGCCGCTAATGGCACAGCAGATTCACTTGATGACGCGGACGGAAATGCAGTGGGCAACATCACGGCCCAGAGCTTGACTGATGCTGCGGCTCCGGTGTCAACTGCCTACGCTTACAAAGATACGGATGCGGATGGTCAGGTTGATCGTTTTGATATTACTTTTTCTGAAGACATCGCTTACGATGAATGTGATGCTGCCGACTACACAGTCGGCGGAGCTGATGCCGGAACTATTGCCGTGGCTTCGTGTGGAAACTCAGGAGCCGATCTCCAGCTGACCGTATCTAACGCTCCAGCCGGGGACACGAATTTAACCTTGACTTTAGCCTACACCGCAGCCAACGGTACCGCTGACTCTTTGGATGATACTGCCGGTAACGCTGTCTCTGATATCTCTGCCCAAAGTTTGACCGACGCCGCCGCTCCAGTAATTACCACGTTTACTTATCAAGATAATGATGGTGATGGAAAAGTTGATGCTGTTACTGCAGGTTTTTCAGAAACGGTTACAGCAGCCTCAGTTCTTCGAGCAGCGGACCTGACCCTGACTAATGTCGGAGATTTCACCAGTGCTGCCTATGGCTCAGCTACTGATGACCTGATTACCGGATCAGTGTCTAGTGTTAAAGTCAATTTAGGAACTGAAGCTTCAGTGGTTGATACATTTGAAGATTCAGGTAATATCGCTATTTCCTCACAAAACAACTTTTCACTCACTGACGGAACAACCACCAACAATACTCTGGGAGCTCAGACCCAAGCCAGCTTTGCTGATGGAGTTGCTCCGGTTTCGACTGCGTATTCGTATAAAGATGTGAATGGTGATGGTCAAGTCGATCGATTCGATATCACTTTCTCTGAAAACATTGCCCAAGATGAATGTGAGGCTGGCGACTACACAGTTGGTGGAGCTGATGCTGGTACGATCGCTGTGGCCTCGTGTGCTACCTCGACTACAGATCTGCGACTAACCGTGTCCAATGCCCCGGCCAGCGACACTAATCTAACCTTGACTTGGGCCTATACAGCCGATAATGGAACAGCAGATTCGCTTGATGACGCGGCTGGTAATGGTGTGACTGATATTACAGCTCAAAGTTTAACTGATGCTGCAGCACCTGTTTCTACCGCATATTCTTATTTAGATACAGACGCAGATGGCCAAGTAGATCGGTTTGACGTAACCTTTACGGAAAATATTGCTTACGACGAGTGTGACTCAGCTGACTACACGGTCGGAGGTGCAGATGCTGGTTCGATTGCTGTTGCCTCATGTGCAGCGTCAACGACTGATCTACGACTAACTGTGTCCAATGCACCAGCAGGAGATACTAATCTCACTCTGACCTTAGCTTACACGGCTGCCAACGGAACCGCAGATTCAGTTGACGATGCAGCCGGCAATGCGGTTTCAGATATCTCAGCCCAGAGTTTGACTGATGCAGCTGCTCCAGTAATTACCACGTTTACATATCAAGATGCAGATGCCGACGGTAAAGTGGATCAAATTCAAGCCACGTTCTCAGAGACTGTTACAGCCGCTTCGGTTCTGCGACCAAACGACCTTAACTTAACTGACGTTGGTGACTTTACCTCTGCCGCTTTTGGCTCAGATACCACTGACGCAATCTCAGGATCCGTAACCACGGCAACACTTACTCTTGGAACTGAGGCTTCAGTGATTGATACTGTTGATGGGTCAGGCACATTAGCCATTTCAACTCAGAATGGTTTCTCGCTCACTGACGGCACAACCACTAATACTACTCTTGGTGCCCAAACCCAAGTTTCTTTTGCTGACGGCGCTGCACCGATTATTACTGACTTTACTTACCAGGACAATGACAGTGATGGAAAGATTGATCGTGTGGTCGCCACCTTTTCAGAAACTGTGACTGCAGCTTCTGTTCTTCGACCAAACGATTTGAACCTAACTAACGTCGGAGACTTCACTAGCGCAGCTTTTGGAGCTGACACCACTGACGCGATCAGCGGTTCAGTCAGCTCAGCCACGATTACATTAGGAACCGAGGCTTCAGTAGTGGATACTAATGAGGGAAGTAGCAACATCGCCATCTCAACCCAGAACGGATTCTCACTCACTGATGGAACAAACACAAATACGACCCTGGGAGCACAAAGCGGAGCAACGTTTACAGATGGTGCTTCACCAGTATCAACCGCTTATTCATATCTGGACACTGGCGGTGACGGTCAGATAGATCGTTTTGATCTGACTTTTTCAGAAAATATTGCTTATGACGAATGTGACGCGGCTGACTACACTGTTGGCGGTGCTGATGCTGGATCAATCGCGGTTGCTTCATGTGCGGCCTCAACAACAGACTTACAGCTGACCGTGTCCAATGCACCGGCGAGCGATACGAATTTGACTTTGACTTTGGCTTATACGGCTGCCAACGGAACTGCGGATTCGCTTGACGACGCAGCTGGTAATGCGGTAGCTAACATTTCTGCTCAGAGTCTGACCGACGCAGCTGCCCCTGTACTTTCAGCTCAGACTTATGAAGACTCAGATAATAACGGCACAGTTGACCGAGTGACATTAACCTTGACCGAGGCGGCTTCAACACAGACAGCTGTGATCGGAGATTTTACTTATGTTGCTCAGGATATCACTGATTCAGTACTTGCTTCAGGAACACTTTCATATCCAGACACGTCTACAGTACGTCTTGTTCTCGGAACTGCAGGTGATTCTGGTATCACTAGTCACACCACAGCTCCAACCATTGCTTACACTGACGGCGGAGCAACTGCCATCGCTGACGCTGCTGGTAATCAATTGGCAACTTTTGGAACTACCAACTTGTCTGACGGTGCAGCTCCAGTAATTACAGACTTTACTTACCAGGACAATGATGGAGATGGAAAAACAGACAGAGTGGTAGCCACGTTCTCGGAAACGGTGACTGCAGCTTCTGTTCTTCGACCTAATGATTTAAATCTAACCAACGTCGGAGACTTCACTAGCGCGGCTTTTGGCTCGGATACTACTGACGCTATTTCAGGTTCAGTTTCCACAGCCACTCTTACTCTTGGAACCGAGGCTTCCGTGGTCGACACTGCTGAAGACTCAGGAAACATCGCTATCTCATCTCAAAACGGCTTCTCCTTGACGGATGGGACAAACACTAATACTACCTTAGGCGCTCAAACTCAAGCTTCCTTTACAGATGGAGCAGCTCCTTTGTCTACAGCATATTCATATTTAGACACAGATACAGATGGACAAGTAGACAGGTTTGACGTCACCTTTAGTGAAAATATAGCCTATGATGAATGTGATACTGCAGACTACACTGTTGGCGGTGCTGATGCTGGATCAATCGCGGTTGCTTCATGCGCTAGTTCAACAACAGATCTCAGACTTACAGTGTCTAACGCCCCAGCTGAAGACACAAATTTAACCTTAACTTTGGCTTATACAGCAGCTAATGGAACAGCCAACTCTTTAGATGACGCTGCTGGTAACGCCGTGGCTGATATCTCAGCTCAGAGTTTGACTGATGCTGCTGCTCCTCAACTTATCTCTCAAACCTATGACGACTCAGATGCTAATGGCACAGTGGATCGTGTAACTTTGACTTTGTCTGAAGCTGCATCAACACAGACTGCCGTGATCGGAGACTTCACTTACGTTGCTCAGGATATTACTGGTTCGGCTTTGGCTTCTGGGACTTTGTCGTATCCAACCACTTCGACCATACGACTGGTTCTTGGAACAGCCGGCAACTCTGGAATCACTGGACATACTACTGCGCCAACCATTGCGTACACTGACGGTGGAGCCACTGCAGTCGCTGATGCTGCTGGTAACCAGCTAGCAACTTTTGGAACCACTAACTTGACTGATGGTGCTGCTCCGGTGATTACAGACTTCACTTATCAAGATAATGATGGAGATGGAAAGATTGATCGGATGGTAACCACGTTCTCAGAGACCGTAACTGCAGCTTCTGTTCTTCGACCAAACGATCTGAACCTAACTAACGTCGGAGACTTCACTAGTGCAGCTTTCGGGTCTGATACGACTGACGCTATTTCCGGATCTGTGACTACAGCCACACTCACTCTTGGAACTGAGGCTTCGGTAGTAGATACTAATGAAGGATCTAGTAACATTGCTATTTCCAGCCAAAATGGATTCTCGTTGACAGATGGAAATAATACCAACACCACTCTTGGAGCGCAGACACAAGCTTCATTTACAGATGGTGCGTCACCGATTTCTACGGCTTACGCGTACAAAGACACTAACGGTGATGGTCAGGTGAATCGGGTTGATGTCACTTTTTCCGAGAACATTGCTCAGGATGAATGTGAAGCCGGGGACTATGCCTTTGGTGGAGGAGATGCTGGAAGTATTGCTGTGAGTTCTTGCGCAACTTCAACCACTGATCTTCAGCTTACGATTTCCGATGCTCCTGCTAATGATACTAATTTGACTCTAACTTGGGCGTACGACAAAGAGGGAACTACTGATGATTCGCTTGACGACGCGGCTGGTAACGCCGTGGCTGATATCTCAGCTCAGAGTCTGACTGACGCAGCCGCTCCGATTGTTACAGCTCAGGAATACCAAGATTCAGATGCTAATGGAACAGTAGATCGTGTGGTGCTGACTTTGTCCGAGGCGGCATCGACTCAAACGGCCGTGATTGGTGACTTTACTTATGCTGCCCAGGATATTACTGGATCTGCTTTGGCTTCAGGAACCTTGTCGTACCCAACAACTTCGACCGTGCGTCTTGTTTTGGGAACTGCAGGCAACTCTGGAATCACTGGACATACTACTGCGCCGACTATCGCCTACACCGACGGCGGGGCTACGGCAGTTGCTGATGCTGCTGGTAACCAGCTAGCAACTTTTGGGGCAACGAACTTGTCTGACGCTGCTACTCCAGTAATTACTGACTTTACGTATCAAGACAACGACGGTGATGGAAAGATTGATCGCGTGGTAACCACGTTCTCCGAGACTGTAACTGCAGCTTCCGTGCTCCGACCAAATGATTTGAACCTAACTAACGTCGGAGACTTCACTAGCGCAGCTTTTGGCTCGGATACTACTGACGCTATTTCCGGATCCGTGACTACAGCTACACTCACTCTTGGAACCGAGGCTTCCGTGGTCGACACTGCTGAAGACTCAGGCAACATCGCTATCTCATCCCAGAACGGATTCTCACTCACTGATGGAACAAACACGAACACTACTCTGGGAGCGCAGACACAGGCTAGTTTTACTGACGGCGCAGCTCCAATTTCCACAGCCTATGCCTATAAAGATCTGCTCGGTGATGGGCAGATTGAAACGGTGGAAGTGACCTTCTCAGAAAACATTGCTTATGACGAATGTGAAGCCGGGGACTATGCCTTTGGTGGAGGAGATGCTGGAAGTATCGCTGTTTCTGGATGTGCTACTTCAGGCACAGCTTTGCGTTACACTATTTCAAATGCTCCGGCTAGCGACACCAATCTAGCTCTGACTTGGGCATACGACACTGATGCCGGAACCTCTGGATCAGTTGATGACGCTGCTGGTAACGCTGTGGCTGACATTTCGGCTCAGAGTTTGACTGATGCAGCAGCTCCAATGTCTACTGCTTACAGTTACAAAGATACTGATGCTGATGGTCAGGTTGATCGCTTTGATATCACTTTTACTGAAAACATTGGTCAGGACGAATGTGAAGCTGGTGACTTTACTATTGGCGGAGCTGATGCTGGTACAATTGCGGTTGCCTCATGTGCGACTTCAACTACAGATCTGCAGCTAACCGTGTCTAATGCTACAGCTGACGATACAAATTTGACCTTAACTTGGGCTTATGACCAAAGTGCGGGTACAGCCGACTCATTAGACGATGCTGCTGGCAATGCTGTAGTAGATGTCTCAGCCCAGCCCATTTCAGATGGCGCTGCACCTCAGATTACGGATTTTACTTATCAAGATAATGATGGTGACGGAAAGATCGATCAGGTGGTTGCTACATTCTCAGAAACCGTAACCGCAGCTTCGGTTCTTCGTCCTGCAGATCTGAACTTAACCAACGTCGGAGACTTCACTAGCGCGGCCTTTGGTTCTGACACCACGGACGCTATTTCCGGATCTGTGACTACAGCTACACTCACTCTTGGAACCGAGGCTAGTGTTGTAGACACCAATGAAGGTTCAAGTAACATCGCCATTTCTTCACAGAACAACTTCTCGCTGACTGACGGCAACAACACCAACAATACGCTTGGAGCGCAGACCGTGGCTAGTTTCACTGACGGCGCAGCTCCAGTTTCGACCGCGTATTCATATCTAGACATTAATGGTAACGGCCAGGTCGATCGTTTTGATATCACTTTCTCAGAGAATATCGCTCAAGATGAATGTGAAGCCGGAGATTTTGCTGTTGGTGGGGCTGACGCTGGTTCGATTGCTGTGGCTTCCTGTGCCACCTCAACTACTGATCTCAGACTTACCGTGTCCAACGCTCCGGCCAGTGACACTAATTTGACGTTAACCTGGGCTTACGACAAAGAAGGCAATGTTGATGATTCACTCGATGACGCTGCTGGCAACGCGGTAGCTGACATCTCAGCCCAGACTTTGGCTGATGCAGCTGCTCCAGTATCAATCGCATATTCTTACAAAGACACGAACACTGATGGACAGATTGACCGTTTTGATATCACGTTCACAGAAAATATCGCTTACGACGAATGTGATGCTGCGGACTATACCGTTGGTGGAGCTGACGCTGGAAGTATTGCCGTTAGCTCTTGTGCAGCCTCAACAACTGATCTTCAACTAACAGTCACTGGTGCTACGGCCGATGATACTAATTTAACTTTAACTTTGGCTTACACTGCAGCCAATGGTACGGCAGACTCGCTCGATGACGCTGCTGGCAATGCTGTGGTTGATATCTCTGCTCAAAGTTTAGATGATGATGCAGCACCGTTCATGACCGCTGCGGTTACAGCTGACAATGATAGTGACGGACAGATCGATCGGGTTGTTGTAACCTTGTCCGAGGATTTGGATGAGAATAGTGTAGCCGGTGCTGACTTTACTGTGGGTAGCTTTACGGTTAGCTCAGCTTCAGAAACTTCTGCTGGCGTGGTTACGATTGTTCTAACTGAATCCGGAGGTGCAGACACGGACGCAACTCCAACCGTAACCATTGCTGGTACGATTACTGATGCTGCTAATGATATTGATGCGACCTCAGGAACTGAAGCCTCGACTGATGGGGCCGCACCTGTGTCGAGCACCTATGCTTACAAAGATACTGATGCTGACGGAACCGTGGATCGAGTAGATGTAACTTTCTCAGAAAACATTGCTCAGGACGAGTGTGAAGCCGGGGACTACGCTTTTGGTGGTGGAGATGCCGGAAGTATCGCTGTAAGTTCTTGTACTGTGTCTGGGGATGATCTTCAACTCACTATCTCTGATGCTACAGCCTCGGATACCAATCTCACCCTGACTTGGGCCTATGACAAAGAGGGAACCACAGATGATTCGTTAGATGACGCAGCCGGTAACGCTGTAGCTGACATCTCGGCTCAGACTTTGGATGATGCAGCTGCTCCTTTAATCTCGGCTCAACAGTATGAGGATTCTGATAATAACGGAACTGTGGACCGAGTTACTCTGACGTTAACTGAGGCGGCTAGCACTCAGACCGCAGTGATCGGAGATTTCACTTATGTTGCTCAGGATATTACTGGCTCAGCTCTGGCTTCAGGAACTTTGTCCTATCCAACCACCTCGACTGTGCGCCTTGTCCTGGGGACTGCAGGTAACTCTGGAATTACTAGCCACACCACTGCACCGACAATTGCTTACACAGATGGTGGGGCCACGGCAGTAGCTGATGCAGCTGGTAATCAATTGGCTACCTTTGGAACTACTAACTTGACTGACGGTGCTGCTCCGGTGATCACTGACTTTACGTACCAAGATAATGATGGCGATGGAAAGATCGACCGTATCGTGGCCACATTCTCGGAAACAGTAACGGCAGACTCGGTCCTTCGCGCTGCTGATCTGACTTTAACTAACGTTGGAGATTTTACTAGCGCAGCTTTTGGATCTAACACCACTGATCTGATTACTGGTTCTGTGAGTTCAGTCACTGTCACACTTGGAACCGAGGCAACTGTGGTCGATACTAATGAAGGCTCAAGCAACATTGCCATTTCATCACAAAACAATTTTTCACTGACTGAAGGAACTAACACGAATAACACTCTTGGTGCTCAGTCACAAGCCAGCTTTACTGATGCAGCTGCTCCAGTGTCTACGGCTTACGCTTACAAAGATACGGACTCAGATGGAACCGTGGATCGAGTTGATGTTACTTTCTCAGAAAATATTGCTCAGGATGAATGTGAGGCAGGAGATTATGCTTTTGCTGGGGGTGATGCTGGCACGATTGCTGTTAGTACTTGTAATGCTGCAGGCGATGACCTTCAACTGACGATCTCTAACGCTACAGCTTCAGATACTAATCTCACTTTGACCTGGGCTTACGATGCTAGTGCTGGAACCGCGAGCTCTCTCGACGACGCTACTGGTAATGCTGTGGCTGACATCTCAGCTCAGACACTCACAGACGCGGCAGCTCCAGTGTCTACGGCTTACGCTTATAAAGATACAGACGCTGATGGTCAAGTGGATCGTGTAGACGTGACCTTTACTGAGAATATCGCTTATGACGAGTGCGAGGCTGGAGACTACGCGTTTGCCGGGGATGACGCTGGTACGATTGCCGTCAGTTCTTGTGCTGTGTCTGGCGACGATCTTCGTCTCACGATTTCTAACGCTACTGCAGATGACACCAATCTCACCCTGACCTGGGCCTACGACAAAGAGGGAACCACAGATGATTCATTAGACGACGCAGCTGGTAACGCTGTAGCTGATATTTCGGCTCAGACCCTAACTGATAGTGCGGCACCGTTCATGACCGCTGCGGTTACAGCTGATAATGATGGTAACGGACAGATCGATCGAGTTGTTGTGACCTTGTCTGAAGATCTTACTGAAGGGACTGTAGCTGGGGCAGATTTCACTGTTGGTAGTTTCACAGTCAGTTCGGCTTCAGAAACTTCTGCTGGCGTGGTTACGATTGTTCTGACCGAGTCGGGAACAGCGGACACTGATGCAACCCCGACGGTCACGCTAGCTGGAAGCATCGATGATACTGGATCAAACTCAGCCACTTCTGGAACCGAGGCTCCAACAGATGGAGCGGCTCCGGTATCCAGCGCTTACAGTTATAAAGATACTAACTCAGACGGAACTGTGGATCGAGTTGATGTGACCTTTTCAGAAAATATTGCTCAGGATGAATGTGAAGCAGCAGATTACGCTTTTGCTGGAGATGATGCTGGGTCAATTGCTGTAAGCTCTTGTGCTGTGTCTGGAGACGATCTTCAGTTGACTATATCTAATGCCACGGCTTCTGATACGAGTCTGACTTTAACCTGGGCTTATGACAAAGAAGGCGATGTTGATGATTCACTTGATGACGCTGCGGGTAACGCAGTAGCTGACATTTCGGCCCAAACCCTGGTCGACGCCGCTGCTCCGGTGAAGGTTTCTCAGAGTTATAAAGACACTGATGTTGATGGAGTGGTGGACCGAGTTGATATTACTTTCACAGAAAACATTGCTTACGATGAATGTGAAGCCGGAGACTTTACTTTTGCTGGAGACGATGCTGGAAGTATTGCTGTAGCCTCTTGCGCCGCCTCAACTACAGACTTGCAACTCACTATCTCTGACGCTACTGCTGACGACACTAACCTAACCCTAACCCTGGCTTACGCTGCAGCTAACGGCACGGCTAGTTCACTTGATGACGCGGCCGGAAATGCGGTGGCTGACATAACTGCTGCTTCGATTACTGATGCAGCTGCTCCATTCATGACCGCTGCGGCAACTGGAGACAACGATAGTGATGGTCAGATTGATCGGGTTGTTGTAACCTTGTCTGAGGATTTGGATGAAAGTACTGTGGCTGGAGCAGACTTTACAGTCGCTGGGTTTGTAGTCAGTTCGGCTTCAGAAACTTCTGCTGGCGTGGTCACGATTGTCTTAACTGAGTCTGGAAGTGCAGACACTGACGCAACTCCAACTGTAACTTTAGCTGGAAGCATCGATGATACCGGATCAAACTCAGCCACTTCTGGAACCGAGGCTCCAACAGATGGAGCGGCTCCGGTATCCAGCGCATACAGTTACAAAGATACAGACTCAGACGGAACTGTGGACCGAGTTGATGTTACTTTCTCTGAGAATATCGCTCAGGACGAGTGTGAAGCCGGAGATTATACTTTTGGAGGTGCAGACGCTGGCACGATTGCTGTCAGTTCCTGTGCGGTATCCGGAGACGATCTCAGGCTCACGATCTCTAACGCCACCGCTAACGATACCAGTCTAACTCTAACTTGGGCTTACGACAAAGAGGGAACCACAGATGATTCGCTCGACGATGCTGCTGGCAATGCCGTGGCTGATATCTCAGCTCAAACCGTGACTGATAGTGCTGGACCTTTGATTACCAGCACTACTCCAGAATCTGGTGAAGACAATTACCAACGAACCGAGGATATCGTGATTAATTTTACAGAAGCGATTGACACTAGTTCGTTTACCGTGTCTTTCTCACCAGACCCTGATGGTGTTTCTACTTCTTGGAGCAACTCAAACGCTACGGCAACTATCGCTCATAACATCTTCCAATCAACGACTAATTATACGATCACAGTGACCGCAGCTCCAGATACTTCAGCTAATAGTTTTGTCGGAGCTATAAGTGGGGTGACTCATCCGATCCTTTTGACCTCAGCCGCTGCTGGGGGAGTAAAACCTCCTGTTGTTGTTTATGTTCCTTATGTTCCAGTAGATAATTCAGACGACGACGATGAGACTACAGGGCCTGATACTGATACAGATACGGAAACTACAGATTCAACTGAGGAAGAAACAGAAACCGAGGAAACTGAGGAGACCGTGACTGGTACCATGGATTATGAACTTGATCAAGATTCAAATAAATGGAATTCAGATCAAACTGGTTATCGACCAAATACAATTAATGAAGCCCCATCTCCAGTGACTGGTGAAGAAGAGGATGTGAATGAGGTTTGGTCAGGAATGTTTATTTCTAGTCCTTCGTTCTCAACTGTGTACTACATTGATGATAATTTGCTTCGTCGACCGTTCTTTAATGCTCAAATCTTCTTTACCTGGGCCAGTTCTTGGGATGTGGTGATTGAAGTTACAGATGCTACACTCTCGACGTTAATTATGGGCGCACCGATTCTGCCACAACCTGGCGTGGTCTTGGTTAAGATTCAATCTTTGCCACAAGTCTACGCTCTTGAATATAATCCTAGTGAACCACTTAAACCGATTCTACGTTGGATTACGGATGAGGAAACTGCCATTGTTCTTTACGGAGTCAATTGGGCTGACTACGTGATTGACATTGATCCAACTTTGTTTGCCCGATTTGAAACTAGCGGAGAAATTATTGATGAAGCGAGTGACTATTCGATTGATCAAGATATAACTAGAACAAGATTAGAATTAGCCTCATATTAATATGGTCAGAAAAAGAAAGTTAGCGATCCTAATCGCTTTTATCGCCGTGATTTTAGTTGCGGCCGCTGTGATGGTTTATTTATTAATGACAGCTGAACCTGAGGCTGAGGTTCCGGATTGTGATATCAACGGTGACGGGGTAATTGATGAACGTGAGAATCGTTTGTGTTTTGAAGCTGACATTTTGGGGACCAATCAGACAGATGTGCAGGTTGAAGAAGAAGGTACGATTGACCTACGCTTACCATCCGAGGGAGCAGGTGGAGGAACCTTGGCTGTTCGTTTATACATTCCAGAAAACCCTCGCTATGATGAAGGAGCACCAGTTATTGTTTGGGTGCCAGGCGGATATGAAATGAAAGGGATTAATCATGATCTTCCATCGAACGTGGATGATGTAATTATAGCCACATTTATTTTTCCAGGAGTAACAGATGAGTGGTCAGGTTTTTATTCTGACGGCGAATATGATTGGCGTGGCGAGAACTGTATCCGTGCTTTGGCTGACGTGATCTTGTTCGCTGCTGGTGAACTTGAGGATTCAGAAGGAAACACCATTGACGATTTGTCTCCGGTTCCTGTGATTCACGACAACATCGGTGTGATTGGTGTGTCAAATGGTGGAAACTTGCCAGTAGCTGCCGCAGCTTTGTATGGTGACGAACTTACTGATTACTTGCGTTATATCATCCAATGGGAAACCCCAGTGTCAAGTCAGGTGGCTAATCGTGACTTCGGTCGCGTCTGGGTTAAAGAAGGTGGTCCAAAAAACGACTACTTTAATCCACGCTACTCCGGATATGGAGATTACGAGTTTGCTGTTAGCTATGATGATCTGGCTTATGATCCGACTCAGGAATGGCATCCAGTTTTTCATGACGGTAACGGGGACGGAGTTTATACCACCTCTAGTTATATGCAGCTCCCAATTCAAGGTCCTGACTATGATATGGATGGTGTAATGTCGCTGGATGAAGATTTTCCTTTGGACGGATATCAAGGCGGACCTGATGGTGAGACTTGGTTTTTCTCACGTCCCGTAACTCATGCCATGCGTGATCAAAACATCTTTGTTGATTATGGTTGGCCAGACGATATTGCTAAACCTGGCGAGGCAGATTATTACTGGGATATCCGCGAGTCAGTTTATATGTACGATGAAGCCCTTGCTAATATTCCTGATCTTGAGGCCATGATTTTGGCCGGTCTAGTTGATCATGTTCAAACTAACTCTGAGAAACCACACATTCGTCAGGCTTTTGAGGGTTGGTTGGATAATGGTACGTCCTGGGTTCAGATTAATCCTAATCCTGAGTATATGGTCGAAGCGTATCCTGGATATCGAAGGCAGGCTAACGACTTACCGGATAATATGCCGAACAAAGCCCCTCATGACTGGGCTGACGCTGAGGCTTATGCTTTTGCTGAAGAGATCGAAACCGCAGCTTATCAGCTTGCCGGGGTTTATCAAATGATGGACCGCGCCCAACAGTAGGGGGTCAGGTCTTGATATCTGATTTTAAGCTTAAAATATGACAAACAGGACAAGAAATTTGGTTTTATTCGTGATCTTGCCGATCGTTATTATTGTGGTTGCAATTTTGGTGGCTTGGTTGTTGCGGGTTCCTGAGGTCGAGGTGGTTGAGGGCGACGAAGTGCGTCGTTACGGAGTTGGCGAGGAGTTTGTGACTTACGTTGAATCTGAGGGCATCGGACGGATTGCTGTTTTGATCGATATTCCGGAGAACCCTCGTTATCCTGAGGGGGCGCCGATTATTTTTGATGTCTCGACCTGGTTTGCTGGCTTGGTTGGTTTTCATGATAAGTTTGACGCCACAGCGATCGGGGCGATAAATGTTAATCATTTGTGGCCAGGGAACTGTGAATATCGGATGGACGTTTGCTCTGACGGAGAAAATGATTACGGTGGTCCTGATGCCATTGCTTCGCTACGCGACGCAATTCGTTTTGCTTCTGGAGTGATTCCGAACGCTGATGGTTATTACCTCGAAGAATTGCTCGAAGTCACACCTTTACTCGATAACGTTGGGCTGTACGCTTCCTCACACTCTGGAGTCGTGGCAACTAATGTCATGGCTTACTACGGCAGCGAATTTCCAACGGTGAGATATTTTATTGGTCGTGAGAATCCAACTCTCCCAGAGATGTATCCTTTAGAGATTGGGCACTGGGACAGTGAACGCTTGGATCAGCGTCAGCCGGTTTACAATCCATTTTATGACCCCAATGGCTACACTCGTAACTCGATCGAGGTCGACTATTCTACGGTCGGCTGGATTGAGAACGTTGAATATCCAGAGGGTCGTCCATATCATGAAGTACCTGGCGGAGACGACTACATCCTCGATGACAAAGGACCGAACATGTGGGGCAAGCGATATTTCTCTCATGAACTTACTCAGGCTTTGCTTGATAACGGAGCTCTGACTTTAGCCGACTGGCCTGATGATGTGGCTACCCCAGCTGAGACCGCTGAGGTTTGGCCGTATCGAACTGCCGCGACCAACTATCCGCTCTTGATCAACGAGCTTCCAGATGATTTTAAAGTCATGCTGGTCTTTGCAACTGATGATCATGTGCAAGTTGCACCAGATCGACCGCACATTCGTCAGGCGTATGACGGATTTAAAAAAACCGCTGGCGTGGACTGGGTGCGGTTGAATCCTGATTTGGTTTATGCTCAGCAGTTGATTTCTAATGCTCGGGCAGCAGGCTTTTCTGATAATGACGCTAACACTGAGCCTGTGGATTGGGGTGATTCGCGCGACATCGGGCATCCGTATAGCGGAACCACAATCGAACCAATGTCTCAAGCTGGTATGGCTGAGATGTGCGATCGAGTTTACTTTAATGAGTGGTCAGACAATTTAGATCAGGTGCTGTGGGATTATGTGGTAAAATAAAAACGTATGCCAAAGATCAAACACAAAAACCATGAAGCTAAAGCATGGAACGTGACTGTGAACATGGGTTACGGGCACATGCGCGCCTCATATCCGCTGTTGGACATGTCCAATGGTGACGGATATTTGATTGCTAATGATTATCCAGGGATTCCTAAAGAAGATCGTCGCATCTGGAAGAATTCGCGGAAAGCGTATGAGGCTTTGTCACGAATGAAACAGATTCCTGTGATCGGAGATGAGATTTTCGAACTTTTAGATCGTTGGCAAGAGATCCCATCATTTTATCCTAAGCGTGATCTTTCAGCTTCGAACATTCAGGTTCGACAGACTTACAAACTTTTCAAAAAAGGATTTTGTAAGCATCTGGTCCGAATGTTGGAGGAAGAAAATTTGCCCATGGTTAACACCTTTTTTATCCCGGCCTTAGCTGCTGATTTTTTTGGTTATAAGAATGACATTTATGCCATCATCACAGACACGGATTTTTCTCGCAGCTGGGTTGCTCTAGAACCAAAGAAATCCAAGGTTAAGTATTTTGCTCCGTCTCGACGCGCTTACGAGCGTTTGAAATTGTACGGAGTTCCTGAGCGCAATATTTACATGACCGGATTTCCGCTACCACAAGAAAACGTGGGTCTAGAATATGAAAATATTAAACCAGCCCTAGGAGCGCGTTTAATCAATCTCGACACTGAAGGTAATTATATGCGTCACCATGAAGAATCAGTTTGTGATCTGCTTGGTGGCTGTTTGCTAAAAAAATCAACGCATCCGTTTACGATTATGTTTGCTGTGGGTGGAGCTGGAGCGCAACGTGAAATGGTTGGACAAATGTTAGGAGCGTTAAAAGTTCGTCTTCGACGCGGGCAAATGAAATTGATCTTGGTTGCTGGGTCGCGCAAGGACGTGCTAACCCATTTTGAAAAAACGATCAAGCGTAACGGTTTGGATCGTCAAGTAGGGAAGTCGATTGAAATAATTTACGCTGAAGACCGCAATGATTATTTCCGAGATTTCAATGTTGCTTTGAAGAAAACCGACGTGCTTTGGACTAAACCAAGTGAACTGTCCTTCTACGCTGGTCTAGGTGTGCCGATCATTATGGCTCCGCCGATCGGGTCGCAGGAAGAGTTTAATCAGAACTGGTTGCGTAACGTGGGGGCCGGTATTCCACAGCGTGATCCGCGTTATTGTGATCAGTGGCTGGACGATTTGCTGCGTAGTGGATGGTTGGCTCGTGCAGCAGTTAATGGATTTACTAACGCGCCTAAACGCGGTGCCTACCGCATTAAAGAAATCGTGGCTCATCGTAAGCAGGTTATGCCTGAACCGGTTGAACCGGTCTAGCCTTGCTTGACAGAAGGAGTGACAGCCTTTAGGCTGTTACCTAGATAACAAGCTAAAGCTTGTCATTCCGATATGATAGTTAAAGGTACAGTAATTAAGGGAGCCGGTAGGAGCCGGCTCTTTGGATATCCTACAGCTAATGTGGGATATAAACAGGAGCCAGATTTGGCATCCGGAGTTTATGTTGGACAAGCGACTGTGGACGATCAGACCTATCCATGCGTGATCTGTTTTACAGACACCAAACTGTTTGAGGTCCACTTGTTCGGCCATGATCAGGATTTGTATGACCAAGAGCTTCAGGTCGAAGTTGGACAAAAGGTGAGTGATTTGAAAAAGTGTGATAGTCTTGAGGAGCTGAAAGAAAAGATCGAGCAGGACATTGCTCAAGCCAAAAAAATCCTATGTTTACCGGAATAATTAAATATTTTGGCCAGGCCTCAGTTCAGGAGAGCCAGATCAAGATCAAGTGTCCTAAGATCGTATCTAAGATTGAGATCGGGAGTTCAGTTTGTGTCAGCGGGGTTTGTTTAACTGCAACGCAGATTGATCGTGATGGTTTTGTGGCCGAAGTTATGCCACAGACGCTGAGACTGACTACATTTGATGATCTTGAACCAAGCACTCGAGTTAATCTCGAGCCCTCGCTGCGACTCGGAGATGAGATCGGCGGACATTTTATTTATGGACATGTTGATGGGGTAGGCGAGGTCGTCCGAGTTTACTCTGAAGGCGACGCTCGTATCCTGTCGATTCAAGTGCCTGAGTCCTTGTCAAAATATTTAGTTCCGCAAGGATCGATTGCGATCGATGGAGTTAGTTTGACCATGGCTAACGTGTCAGACAATACCCTTGAGGTATCTTTGATTCAAGAGACATTAGAGCGGACCACCTTGTCGGATTTGAAAGCAGGTGATAGGGTGAATCTGGAAGCAGACATGATGATCAAATATTTTTCAAAAATGCATGAACAAAAATAGGTATCAACAATTTTCTGGAGCAGGCCGGAAGTTCGCTATTGTGCGAGCGCGTTTTAATGAAGAAATAACAGGCGGCCTTCTCGAAGGTTGTCGAGCAACTTTGCTCAAAGCCAGTGTGTCTGAGAACGATATCACAGCGGTCGAAGTACCAGGCTCGTTTGAGATTTGCTACACAGTAGAGAAACTAGCTCAGAGCAAGAAGTTCGATGCAATAATTTGTCTTGGGGCGATTATCAAGGGCGAGACAACTCATGATGAGCATTTAGCAGCTGCTGTTTACGAGGCAATGCAGTCCGTGACTCGTAAGTATTTGATTCCAGTTTCAGCTGGAGTGATTACAACAAAAAATCTCGAACAGGCACAACGCCGTTCGAGCGGGGAACTGAATCGGGGAATAGAAGCCGCCAAGGTGGCTCTTGAGATGGTGAATCTAGACTAGCGATTCCAAATACTCGATAATGTGAGAAGCGACATCAATTTTGGTCGCTTTTTCTAATTCTTCAAATCCTGGGTTGGAGTTCACCTCAAGCACGAGCGGTCCACGATCTGAACGAATGATATCAACTCCGGCAACGTCCAAGTCGAACGCCTGGGCTGCCTTCAGAGAGATCGCACGCTCTTCATCTGTTAACTCAACCGGTCGTCCTGAACCGTTCAGGTGTGCGTTAGCGCGAAAGTCTGTTTCAGAGGCTACACGCTCCATGGCTGCTACAATTTTGTCTCCGACGACAAAAATGCGTAAATCAGACCGGATCAAAGATCCGTTAGAATATTTTTCTAAGCCATCTCTGATGGCGTTTGGTTTAATAAACTCTTGTAAGATAACCGGATTACGATCACGCACGTTCAGATAATCAACGATCGGTTGCATGGTCTCCTGATCCTTAGCTAGAAATACTCCACGACCGTGCGTACCAAAAGCGATTTTGATAATTACTGGATACCCGAGTTGCTCAGCCGCAGCTCGAGCGTTCTTGGGATGTCGAACAATGATCGAGCGAGGCTGAGGAATCTGCTTCTGATCTAACAACATGGTCATGGCTAGTTTGTTCTTTGAGACCGAGAACGTGGGCATGCCATTAACAACACAATAGCCAGCGTTTTTTAATATCTCCGCCGTCACCGTGTGTAAACTCGGTTCACCGGTAATCGCTGCCCGTGCCAGAATCAGATCAAACTCACCCAGTGTTTCGCCATCATACTGGATACTCCCTCTCTTTTTCCCGCCGCTGGCGGGACCCCGCCCTGTTTTGTCTGGCGGGGCGAAGGAGGGGGTTGGGGGGAGGTTCTGGGTAAAATCAAAAGTAAACAAAGGCTCATACAACATCTGCACGGCGTGTCCTTTTTTTTGAGCGGCTTCAAAAATCCGCCGCGATCCATAAGACGTAGGAAATCCATGTTCAGGAATTTTTCTGGTAAAAACGAGAATACCAATTTTCATACGCTTTCTATCCTACGTTAAAGCCAAATGATTGACAAGTAGCCTGGAGCGTGGTTAAATTTTCTCGAATCTGTTCAAAGGGGATGATTCGATGAAAAAAAGAGGACCTTTCTTCTGTATCCTGGTCTCCGTGGCGATCGTGCTTGCTGTGACTGGTCTGATCCTGAGCATCTTCGGTCCCATGGCTGCCCTGTCCATCGTCAAGTAGGAGGAAAGAACATGAAGAACGCTATCGGGATGATCGCCGGGGGCCTGCTCGGTCTGGCCTTCCTGGCCTCGTCGTGTGCTGGTGGTGACCAGATCGCAGACGAGGAGACGTCGGTCAATCCGGAGTCGATCAAGGGTGATCAACTCATCATCGAGACCAATGAAGGTGAGAAGATCGAGGTCGACCGGATCATGCAGGTGGTTTTCCCCATGAACTTTCTGGACCCAGGACAGAACAAGCTTCTGGTTTTCCAGGATCTGGGAATCGAGCATCCGGATCCAGAGAAGCAGATCGTGCCGTGTCCCGAAACCGAGGGTCGGGTGGAAGTCCAGTTTCTGGAGCCGAGTCAATCGTCTCCGGTCCAGTTCTATCACCTCCCAGGTCAGCGACCCGGTCTGGTGGTCAGCTACAAATACTGGTCCATTGACAACACCTTCTATCTTCCGGAAGGTTCGTACCTCGAGGACCTTACGGTCGATGAGACCCAGGTCAAGATCGTCTACCAGTACCAGGCAACTGAAGAGACTGATGAGGTCGCCAAACCCTTCGATGGCCTTGCACCACCGTTCTACGAGACCGAAGACAGTGCTGGCAAGCAGGTCGTCGTGGACTGAGTTCCTTCCTTCGGGCAAGTCCGCCCAACTCCCTCAAACGCAACGCCCTAGTGGTCCGACCCACCAGGGCGTTTGTAGTTTAAGAGGGGAGGAGAAGGGCTAGATGAGCTAGAAGAGAAAGAAGGGAAGAGGGGATTTCAGAGATGATAACAATGGATAACCGGCCGGTGAGCTACTGTCGAAACTTACGCTCGGGTGTACACAAAGAACATCCGGTCGGCTATTCTTTGTGTGCGTGTTTTGGTCTAATAAAAAAGTGAACGACGCTGTCGAAGACAGCGTCGGAGTTGAAGGGGTAGGGCCGGCCCCTGTAGTGCATCAGAAGGGGCTTCCCCCCCGACCGCTTTGATCCCAAAGGATCTTGCTTTCGCTTCAGCGGCCGGCCCATAAGTTAATTTAACTATAGCACACCTTGTTTAAGTTGTTAATTTCAATACCCGGACACGTGAAGTCCGGGCATTCGACGCGAGTAGGTTAGATTAGACCTTGCTCTGCAAGCGGTTTCCGTTAGGATTAACCAAGTAGCTCTGATATGGGCTAATGCGATGAGTCTATTCGCTCACCGATCATTGCTACTAACCGCTCTTATACCACTTCAGTTCCGATTTTGGGTTAGGACCCTCACGGCGTTACCACCCACTGAAGAAGGGCTCCGGCTACACAGATCGTTGTCCAGGAGTTTGGCGACAACTTAAATCTGCGTAGGTGACGGACACTCATGTGCTTCCTTCAAGTATTTTGGTCACACATGGGGTCTACTTGCGGAAAAACGCAAGCGCTCTGGGTAACATGACTTGGCAGCATAAGATAACACAGATTTAAGGATCTGTCAACCCAATAGCTATTGGGTTGATCCCATCAGACAGGATTGACATAGGCGGGGTTTTGTGGTAGTCTGGTTCCTCGCCGTGGAATTCGTACTCTAGGCAGTCAAGCCAAAGGAAGGAGTTCGGATAATCTGGACTCACAACACCCGACTCGGGAGTTAACATGAGTACGAACGGTGATAGCGATAGTCCTTCCGCAACTACTTCAACCTTGGGTCACGTTTCCACGTGGGATACTCCTTGGACTGAAGAACATTGGAGAGCCCTTGAGGAAGACATCGAGTCTATGCGTGAGCGTCTCGAAGAGGCGGATCGTATTTTCTTCGGTGATTGTCTCGAGGATGCTTTCGGGATCAAACCCGAAGAGTCCTGACCCATTTTCCAAACCGCGCCCGGCGAGCCTGCCTGGCGCGGTTGCCCCTTTTTATAAGACACACTAAAGTGTGTCATTCCCATTTACAAATCAGGTCAAATAAGGTATCTTAGTTTGTACTTATGGCAAAGAAAAATGCATCAAGTTATCTTTTTCTCCTAGCAGTGGTTGTTGTAGTTATCCTGTCTGGCTACGCTATTTTTACGCGCGAGAATACAGCTACTCCTGATCCAGTCGATAATGTTGTTGTAACCACTGCGAGCGAGATTGATGCGGATAAATTGGCTCAGGCCCTGACTGATCAAGGGGTTAAGTTTTACTACGCTTGGTGGTGTCCGCACTGCGAAGATCAAATCGCTCTATTTGGTAACGCTTTTGAAACTTTGGATTCCACAGATTGTGCTGAAGGAGTTGGCTCAGGTCAATTTAATCAATTCTGCACTGACCTTGGGGTTACTACCGTACCAGCCTGGGTTTGGCCTGATGGAACTGTTTTGACCGGTGCTCGACCGTTTGAAAATTTGGCCGAGCAAGCAGGGTTAGTTCTGACTGAGATTCAGATCGAAACTGATGGTCCAACAGTTGAAGTGATTGAAACTGAATAAATATGCGCAAAGGTTTGGCAATAGCAATTATGATCCTGGCTCTGATCGGAGTCGGGATTTCTGTTTATTTGTTCTCAATGCACGGAACCGACATGAGCGACAAGGCCTGTGAGGTTAACGCAACGTTTAGCTGTCAGACCGTTGATCAGAGCGAGTACTCAGAAATTTTTGGAATCCCTGTGTCATTACTAGGAATTATTGGTTACGGACTATTAGCTCTGGGAGCTTTGATGAAAGCACTGGACAAGGCCGGAGATCGAGGACTAGACTGGTTCTTGCTCCTGACCAGTGTTGGTGGCATGGCCTTTGCCTTGTATCTGACAGCGATTGAAGCTTTTGTTTTGCACGCTTGGTGTCTGTATTGTGTTGCCCAACAGATCGACATCCTGCTAATTTTGATCTTAGTTCTAATTTTGTTCTTCAAACAACCACGTGCTATAATTGAGTCATGAAGTTATCTTTTCATGGCGCAGCAAGAGGAGTAACAGGATCCTGTTTCCTGCTTGAAACCGACTCTGGTCGGTTGCTTTTTGATTGTGGGATGTTTCAGGGGCGTAAATTTGCTGAAGAGCGTAACGCTGAGAATTTTGGTTTTGATCCAAGTCAGGTCGACGCGGTTTTTATTTCTCACGCCCACACTGATCATACTGGTCGACTTCCGAAGTTAGTTCATGATGGATTCCACGGACCGATCTACATGACTCCACCAACACGGCCGCTGACACGTTTGATCCTTGAGGATTCGTATCACATCATGAAAGAGAACTACAAGCGCGAGAAAGAAAAGATGCTATACGATGAGGAAGACGTGGACACGGTAATGAAACTGACCAATCCTGTGAACTATCATCATGTGATCGAGCCGATTCCTGGAGTGACTGTGATGTTTCATGATGCTGGACACATTCTTGGATCCGCTTATATCACGGTCGATGTGGAAGGGAAGCGACTCTTATTCTCAGGTGACTTGGGTAACAGCGAGACCCCAATTCTGCCAGATCCAGAAGGGATTTCTAGTTGCGACATTTTGGTCACAGAAACGACTTATGGGAACCGGATTCATGAGGCCCCTGAAGAAAGACAGATAAAACTTAAGGAAGCGCTAGAGCGCACGATTCGACGTAAGGGTGTATTGATGATTCCGTCATTTTCTGTTGAGAGAACGCAGGAGCTATTGTTCGAACTAGACCAGATTTTACTCAAAGACATCAAGACCAACATTCCGATCTTTTTAGACAGTCCATTGTCGATCAAGGCCACGGCAGTGTATCGACACTATCAGAATTATCTGCGCTTTAACGCTTCGATTTTGGAAGAGCCGGATCGAGATTTCTTTACTTTTCCAAATTTGCGCGAGACTTTAACTCGTGAAGAATCAATGCAGATCAACGATGTCCCTGGACCAAAGATCGTTATTGCTGGTTCTGGAATGATGCACGGTGGTCGGATCATGCACCATCTGATTCGTTATTTACCAAGTGCGGACAGCCATTTGTTGATTATTGGATACCAGGTCGAAGGGACGCTGGGGCGTCGATTGTTTGATGGGAAGAAGCAAGTTCGAATTTATGGTCATGATCTTTTTGTACAGGCCCATGTATCAGCCATCGGAGCGTTTTCGGCTCATGCTGATCAACAACAGCTGACTCACTGGCTTAAGAATCAGGAAGAAGGTGGTTTACCGAAAAAAATATTCCTGGTCCATGGGGACGAGGAAGTGAAACAGGAGTTTGCTGGATTTCTTAAGCACGAAGTTGACACTGAGATCATAATCCCAGAATTCGGTTCAGTCCATGAACTCTAAATAAAATTCTTCTGCAGCGCTGCCAGGGATGGCAAAGTCAAAATATTCTAAGGTGTACGGTTCGATTTCGAGTACATCGATCGGGTTACTAGTGACCCGGTCTTTTTCGTTGACACTAAATTCGACCTCAGTGTTGTTAAACGGGATGATCGACAACGTATCACGGAAGTCATAGTAGACAAAGGAGACTTGTCCGCGTTCAAGTAGTTCGGTTCGGACCATTTTAGAGCGGACTTTGATTGTCAGGTCGCTCGCTGCTGTGCTGTCGAGATGTAGTCGACCGCGATGTAGAAAAAGTTCAAGCTCCTCGTTGTTAGTACGAATAATTTCCAGATCCGTGTTTTCGTCCAGAGCCAATTGCACGTTGCTTACCGAAGCTTTAAGTCGCTCAGACGTTGCGGTTGAGATCGTTTCGCCACGACGTATCAGCTCGCCAGTTTCTTCGATCACGATATCTATGCTCGGTTGATAACCATCGCCTCCAGCCCAGGTAAAACCAAAGCGCTGGCCGATGAGCAAAGTCACAGCTAAAACAGTACAGACCAGAATGAGAGTTAAGAGTAAATAAAACCGCATATTATTCAAAACGTTCAAGCCAATGTTTGTCAACTTCGACTTGGAGGTCCAAGAATATTTTTTTGCCCATCACTGCCTCCAGTTCTTTGCGAGCTGACTGGCCAACTTCTTTTACTCCGCGAGCACCCTTACCGATGATCATTCGTTTGTGGCGTTCGTCCAAAGTAAGAATTCGAGCTGTGATATGAATCATATCTTCACGATCCTCGATCTCGTCAACCTCAACGTGAGTCTGGTAAGGAAGTTCTTGACGCAAGCGCAGGAACAACTTTTCGCGAATTAGTTCAGCAATCCAAAAGTCGTTAGGTAAATTAGTGAGCTGACCTTCTGGGTAATACAGTTCTCCCTCGGATAGCCGTTCAAAAATTTGGTTCTTAAGTTCACCCATGTGGGTTCCATTAAGTGCTGACACTTCAAGCGTCTCATCAAACTGATCAGTTAAGTCACGATAGTGCTCGTGATATGGCCGACGTTTTTTATCAATTTTGTTTATCACTAAGATCTTCGGGATTTCAAGGTCTGCGACTAAGCGTAACGTTTGCTTTTCTTCATCACCAATCGAACGGGTCGGGTCAACAACGTAAAGAATAACATCAATATCTTTGAGTGACTCTTTGACTTTATTGATCAGTTTTTTTGTTAGCTTGTCTTTTTTTTGAAGGACTCCTGGGGTGTCAACAAAAACGATCTGACCCCGCTCTTCAGTCAGAACGCCATGAATGTTATGTCGAGTTGTTTGCGCCTTAGGAGTGGTAATAGCAATCTTGGAACCAACCAAAGCATTAAGCAAGGTTGACTTGCCAACATTTGATCGTCCAATTAAAACTGCAAATCCTGATTTCATAATTTTTCTAAAAGAGTTACTAATTCAACGTGAGGAGTGTGAGGAAACAGATCCAGGGCTTTGGCTCGAGTGACTTTGTAATGTCGCGACAGGGCCGGGAGTTCTTTGATAAAGCGTTCGTGGTTGCACGAGACATAAACAATGCGTTCTGGTAGAGCTTCTCGTAGCGTGTCCAAGACCTTATAGTTCATGCCTGCTCGCGGAGGATCCAAGATGACCACATCCGGTTTCTCTCCAGTCCAATCGAATTTTTCAGCCTCAGATACATGATACTCTACATTATCGATCTTGTTGAGTTCTGCGTTTTGTCGAGCTCCTTTGATAGCAGCTGGCTCGAGTTCAATCCCGATCGCTTTTTTACAATCTTGAGCCAGGGCGATTGAAAAGAAACCAGCCCCGCAGTACAGATCCAGAAGCGTTTTGTCTGAGAGATCACCACAAAATTCTTGGATCGTGTCCTGTAACTTCGCGGCCATGACTGAGTTAGTTTGGAAAAACGAATTTGGATGAATGCGATAAGAAAAGCCATTAATCGTTTCCGTAATCCAGGGATCGCCTTTGACCGGAATAATCGTTCCGGCCCGTGACACGTCAGTCGGTTGATCGTTGATTCCGATTACGATCGAGGTTGCTAGATCAGTTAGGTCAGTTTTCAGTTTGTCAGTTTTCAGTTCTCCGTTGTTCTCGCTCACTAGCACCATCACCATTCGCTCGTCCGTATTCTTTCCTTCGCGGATCACGCAGTATCGGAACACTCCCTGTTTCTTTTTCTGATCCCAAAACGGTAGGCCAGTGGTTCGGGCCCACTCACGGACGCGACGTAATACCTCGACTCCATCTTTTGAGAGCAGATAGCATTCATCAAGATCCACAACCTGATCCCAAGAACCAACTGCTTTCAGTCCCAGCATATCAGGTTGACCAAAGGCGTAATCCATGCGATTGCGGTAATGTAGAGGTTCAGAACATGGTTCGACACGGTCGATCGGAATGACACCCTTTAGGGTGTTATTTATGGCTTCAAGTTTCTGCTTCAACTGCACCTTATATTCCAAATCAAACCAAGGACAGCCGCCACATTTACCCCCATTTGGACAATCTAGTTTCATAACGGAGCTTATGGTACCATAAGAGGCGTATGCTTTCCATTGTTATTATTACCAAAAATGAGGAGGAGAATTTGCCTAAATTATTAGCCTCGATCAAGGGGCAGACGGTTCAGCCCAAGGAAATCATTGTGGCTGACGCTAAGTCCGAGGACAAGACGCGCGAGATTGCTCGTAAACATGGGTGCAAGGTTGTCGAAGGTGGACTACCAAGTGTTGGACGCAATATGGGAGCTAAGGTAGCGACTCAGGAATATGTTTTGTTCTTTGACGCTGATGTGCAGTTGTTTGAAACTGATTTGTTAGATAAGAGTTTGCGTGAGATGAAGAAACGTAAACTCGATTTTGGAACATTTGATGTTAAGCCACTTGACGGAGGCATTGTTGATGAGATTCTTCATTGGTTATACAACAAGTATGTGCGTTTGATCGCACCGTTACACCAGCACGCAGCTGGTTTTTGTATTTTGGTGCGTCGGGATTTTCATGAACGGGTTGGTGGGTTTGATCAGAAGATTACTTTTTGTGAGGATCATGAGTATGCTGTGCGTGCCAACAAAGCTGGTCGGTATGGCATCTTGTCACCAGCGGTTCACACTTCAGTTCGCCGCTTTGATCGCGATGGACGATTGAACATTGCTATCAAGTATATTATGGCTGAGCTCCACTTTTGGTTCAAAGGCCCGATTTATGGTGATAAGTTTAATTACACCTTTGAACATGAAAAGAAGAAAAAGAAGTAACTATGAGTGACCAGGATGAAAAGATAAAAGACCTATATTTAAAACAGATTTCTCTTTCTGAATGGTTTGAAGATATTGATCACCCAGAACTCGAAAAACTACGTGTTGAAGATAATGAAAAAAGAGAACGTTTACGCAGGCTGAATGAAATTATTGGCCTGCCTTTTGATCGACCAGTTAAGTTTTCATCAGACGATGTGGTTAGTCGCTCGCCTGAGTTTGAAAAGCACCTTCAAGAACACGGTGGTGAGTTGTGCGCGATGCGATTGATCCCGATCACCCCAGGGGTACCAAAGCTCCGCATGCGTGGTTACTCAGTTGAAAGGGTGGTTCGAGAATGGTTTCCAGAACAAAAGATCAACTCGCCAGATTATCGAGTTGAGTTTATTCCGCATTCAGCGAATAATGATTGGTCAACTATTTTCGTGATTAATCAGCATGGAACTTTTGGTGAAATTATTTCCGGCGGACACTATAATTTGACCCAGGGTCTATATAAAGAGAACCAGCCGATAATTTTTGAAAGTGATTTTGAATCACTGACACTTTCGGAAAATAATCCAGCGGCAAAACAGCACCTCAACGAATTAATTGAAAAATTAAAAGTGTCTGATCAACAAGTTCAGCAAAAGTTGAATCAAGAGCTCGGGGCAGAGTTTGCTAATGATTATTTGTGTGGTTATTTTGAATCCGTCCATTCCGAATATGGGATTTGGTACGTTGATTACAATCGGATTCTCGGTCAGATGTATTCTGATTTTAAAGTTACCACTGCTTCAGGTACGGGTTTATCAGGTAGTGTCGGAGCACCAGGTGTTTTTAAAGGACGAGTGCGAATTGTGGCCGATCCGAAGGGAGTGGAGCTAACTAGCGATGAGATCCTGGTATGTGACATGACCACGCCAGATTATGTACCGTTGATGAAGCAGGCCGGAGCGATTGTAACTGACCGAGGTGGTATTCTGTGTCACGCCGCGATCATTGCTCGAGAGCTTGGCAAACCATGTTTGATCGGGACAGGTTCAGCAACGGAAGAGCTGAATGATAGTGATCTAGTAACAGTTGACGCTGATAATGGAGAGATTAGATATGAGTAAGATTGAAGTCGAAGTGCAAAGTTTTATTTCCCAGGAGCGGTATGAAGAGCTGGTGGCTTGGTTTCGGGATAACGCTGAATTGATTAAACAAGACTCGCAAGAGACTTATTATTTTGATAGTAAAGCTGACTTGCGAATTCAACGTTATGGTTCAGGAGCAAAGTTATGGCTTAAGAGTGGTGGACCTCACGATCAGATCCGTGAAGAAATAGAATTTCATTTTGAACGAGATCAGTTTGGTGATCTACAGAAATTTTGTCAGGCTCTTGGACACCAGGTTGAAATCAAATGGTCCCGCGACCGGCAGCAGTTTGATTGGGAAGGAATCAAGGTATGCCTCGACCACACTCGCGGGTATGGGTATATTATTGAGATGGAAAAGGTGTGTTCTGAGGAAGACAAGGAACAGGTGCTGGAGATGCTGCTGAATAAATTCGACGAGCTAGGTATCACAGTCACTCCACAAGAGGAGTTTGAAGAAAAATTTAAAGAATATAAAAATAACTGGCAGGAGTTGGTATGAAGCTTTGGATTGCGTATAAGATGCGGGGGACTGATTTTGATCAGGTCAAAAAAGATCTTCGAGAACTACTAAAGCTGATCGAAGCCAAGGGTCATGAAACCAGGATCATGATTCGTGATATTCAGGACTGGGATCCGGACAGCATGCCCATGGATCAACTGGTGCACCGGGCGCACGAGGAAATGGAGCAATGTGATGCTTGTTTGTGTATTTATCCAACCGATGAGCCGAGCGAGGGACGCGGTTGGGAAGGTGGATATTTTCGTGGGTGCGGCAAACCGACGATTATGGCGATCCATAAATCAATTACCAACGGTTATAACGAGGCTCTGTACTGCAAGAACCCAGCTTGTGCTGATTGTCCGGTTACCCCTGTGATCCGTTATGAAACTTTCCAAGATATCGCTGATGCTTTTTAGACCCAAAGATAAATTTGTGTTAAAATAAGCTTAGTATGAGGTGGATTTTATCCACAATTTTCGTGCTAGTATTAGCTCCGCTGTCCGTACAAGCTGCCACAGCGGATCTTTCAATTACAGCATCAGACATCACTTTTTCTAAGGACACGCTTATTGTAGGTGACAGCATCCGAATTTATGCACAGGTGCGCAATGTTGGTGATACGGACGTAACCGGCTATGTTTCTTTTTTCCAAAGCGATGTACCGATCGGAGATTCTCAAGTTGTTTCGGTTCGTGCTGGCGGTCATGCGGACGAGGTTTATGTTGATTTCGTAGTTCCGTCAGGTGATTTTAATGTCCTGGCACAGATTCGGGGAACAGATCCGCAGGACACAAATTCCGCTAACGACGAAGCTTTGAGTACGATGTATCATCCAATCTATGATGATGACAATGATGGAATTGAAAATGATGAAGACAACTGTCCAAATGTAGCTAACGCATCACAAACCGATTCTGATGGCGATGGGTCTGGGGACGCTTGTGACAACGATGATGATAATGATCAGTTAACTGATGATCAGGAAGAAGATTTGGGAACCGACCCAACCGATTCAGATACCGATGATGACGGGACAAATGACGCTGACGATGCGTATCCAACTGACCCTGAACAACAGACGATTGTGGTTCCGGCTACAGAGCCAGAGACAACAACCGTGGTCGAGAGTGAAACTCAGGAATCGACTTCAGAAACAACTTCTGAAGCAGAAGTATCAGAAAACCAGACAACCAGTCAACTAGACAACCTAGAAAACTCCTCTTCCGAATCCCCAACACGCCGTTCACTTCACGTTTCACCAAACGCGGCCTTTACTTATGAACAAACGAATTGGAACACTTATCTTTTCCGTGCCCAGGTTCCAGTTGATGCTGGTTACGAAATCGAATGGGATTTCGGTGACGGAGTTACTTCGACTCGGTACGAAGTCGAGCATGTTTATCATGGTTACACAGATTACCTGGTCACCTTGCGTGTGACTGATCCAACCGCTCGTGTCTCGCATGACGCTGCCACAGTCGGAGTATCTTTCTTCAATCTACATAATCGCCTGATCCAGACTTTAATTGCCATTTTAGTGATTGTTCTGATATCGTCGATCTCAGTTTTCGTTCGCTCGCGGTCTTCTCGGGCTTAAAATCAGATATCAAGACCTGACCCCCTCCATGATTTTAAAACTCCTTAACGGCAAATCAAAAACTATTGCCAGCGCTGCCGCGCTGGTTGCCTTTATGTCTTTTGTGTCGCGTTTAGTCGGGTTATTGCGAGATCGCATTCTGGCTGGTGAGTTTGGGGCAGGGGATACTCTCGACATTTATTATGCTGCTTTTAAGGTCCCAGACCTTATTTTTACTTTGCTCGTAACCGGCGTGCTCTCTGCCAGTTTTATCCCATTGTTTACCAAACGTCTCTTGGCCGGAAACGCTCGTCGTGCTGCTTGGCAGTTAACCAATAATGTGATCAATATTATTGGGATCAGCTTTATTGTTATTGCTATCCTGGGAATGATTTTTGCTCACCCGATTAGTACCTGGATCGCTCCTGGATTTGAAGCAGACAAACAAGAGATGGTGGCTCAGTTCACGCGAGTCATGTTTATCTCTAACTTCTTGCTTGCGCTCTCAACCGTATTCGGTAGCGCCCTTCAGGGCTTGAAACGTTTCTTGATTTTCTCGCTTGCGCCAGTGCTGTATAACGTGGGAATTATTGTTGGTGTTCTGCTCTTTGTTGATTGGTTTGGTCTGATCGGTTTGGCCTGGGGTGTTGTCTTTGGAGCCCTTTTGCATCTTCTTACCCAACTTGTTGGGGTTATAAAAACCGGATATCGCTATCACTGGACCTGGAACACTAAGGATCCGGACACGCGCGAAGTCGGTCGTTTAATGATTCCGCGGGCACTTGGACTTGGTATCTGGCAGATTAATTTTATTATCATGACCATTATTGCCTCGACTTTAGCAGTGGGCTCGGTTACAGTTTTCCAATTTGCGTTCAACCTTGAGTATTTTGCCATTGGCATCTTTGGTGTTTCATTTGCTATCGCTGCTTTTCCAACGTTGTCTGAGTTTGCTGAAGCAGGGAAGACTGAGAAGTTTATTGCTGCTTTTTCTAACACGGCCCGACAGATTTTGTTTTTTATTGTCCCAGCCTCGCTTTTGTTCTTGATCTTGCGCGCTCAGATCGTGCGTGTTGTGCTTGGGTCCGGAGTGTTTAGTTGGGAGGACACGGTTCTAACGGCTGACGTCTTAGCTTTCTTTGCTCTTAGCTTCTTTGCCCAGGCTTTAATTTTCTTACTCGTGCGCGGCTACTTTGCTTATCGCGACACAATCACACCGCTCTACACTGGAATAGTGTCCGCAATTGTTAACGTCTTTGCAGCTCTGTACTTTACGAAGCAGTTTGGAGTTGCTGGTCTTGGTCTGGCCTACTCACTTTGGGCTGTAGTTAACATGGCTTTGCTTTGGATTCCGCTAAGAACTCGCGTTGGCCACCTTGATGAGGTCAACATCTTACGCTCGTTATTTAAAATCACGACCGCAGGGATCGTGGCTGGGATCGTGATGCAGATTATGAAGTCTGTCGTGGTCCAGTTCATCACTCTCGACACCTTCTGGGCTGTACTTGCTCAGGGACTAATTGCTGGTGGACTCGGACTTATGACCTACGTTTTGATCGCGTACCTGCTGCGAAGTCCCGAACTCGAGGATGTGGTCACCGGCATCAAGATCCGTTTCTTAAAGAAGGCCAAACCAGAAGAAACCATTTCCGAAGCCACCGGAGTATAAAAATAGTTTATAAAAAGTTTTTCGCCGCACCCGAGGAGCCAGGTGCGGCGTTGTTGTTGACGAAAGATCAGTCCTGTTCCTGGGCCACTGTCTCGCCAGGCTGCTCGATCCATTGACCTTCATGTTGGTCCAGTAGGGCTTGGAACCAGGCTCGAACATCCTCGGTCCAGACCTCATCCCCGAAGCCAGGAAGATCTCGCGCCAGACGATCCAGGTGTTGTACCTGGTGGCGCAGAGTCTGAATCAGGATCACTTTGTTGCCTCGCTCTTGGAATTGCTCCAGAGCGTAGATGACATAGTCCCAGCGCTCTACCGCTTCGAAGAACAAGGCCTCGGTGCGATGTTGTTCTGCTAGTTCTTTGAGGGCCGAACGTGTCTCTCTTGGGAAGTGTCCCCACTCCTTCAGGCAGAACTGGAGCAGGAAGGCACGCTGGAACAGAACGAACTCGTCGTCAGGGAGCTGAGAGAAGCGCCTGGCGAACACTTCGTACTCTCGAAGGTCCAGCGCAGCATCCTTATCGATGTAGAGTACATCCAGTTCTGTCTCACCCTCACCGTGGTCATGCACGTGAACTGCCGTGAAGATCAGTTCAGTATCCAAACTCGTGTAGCGACGAAGGCGCTTGGACAGGACGATAGCCAGGAAAGTGATCGCGTGTGTGTGCTGGAGAGAGTTCTGTGGCCGAGCACCACGCCCACTCTTGATGAATTTCTTCCATCGAGTCGCCTCAGGAAGTCCGGTTTGTCCAGCACGCCAGACGTCTAGCGTGTCGAGCCAGAGTTGGCTGGGAAAACCCATGCTGTATCCCTTCAGTTCAGGATTGTATCGACGAATAAGTCTTACCATGTTTTAGAATTTTAAACAAAAAGAAGAACTCGGCCTGTCCGCAAGGGGACGGCCGAGCCGTGGAGAGAAGTGCCCGTGCGGTGCTTGTTTTAGTCTCGAACGAGATAGATCACCCGTTCGGGTGGAATCGATTTTCCAGCTCGAAGGATGATGTAAGAAAGTTCTTTGTGCCCGCGTTCGTTAGGAGCTTCGTAGAAAGCAGCAACCAGCACTTGCCGGCGCAGTTTATACATCCTGTGTGAATATCTGGCCAGACCCGGTCTGGGCTTTCGTGGAAATCGTTGTCGAGCCCTTTTCACCACCTCATCGTATAAAGGACGGAAACGCATGGAACACGGTCCAGCATTGATTCCGGCTCCTTCGAACAAGATCGGCCTACCGTACCCTCGCTGTTCCGCGTCTTCCAGGACCTCCAAGATGAGCTTGTCCAACTCGCTAGTCTTGATGCGAATCAGCGCCCGAAAGGTCAGCCCCAGGACCAAACTAGTCAGGTAGATCGCAGCTATGGTGGCAGGTCCTAGGACTATTTCAGTCAACACAATCTTCAGAGGTCATCGGACGGTCGGATTTCGAACGAAGTCGCGACGTATCCGACTGCGGTGTAGTCATTGCCGGGGCGAACTGTGATCTCTGCTTTTTGCTTGAGTAGGTGAATCTGCACATTGATCCACTGTCCACTAAACGGGAGAGAGCCTTCTGTAACCTCGACTAAAAGGTACAGATCGCCATTCAGTCCCGTTGTTCTGGTGTCATGGACAGTGCCGCTGATAGTCTCTCGTTCACAAACAACAGTCACGTACTGGCCGATAGGTTCTCTAGCCATGTTTGTGATTGATCGGGTGAGCTGGGCGAATTTGGCATCGAGCCTCACGGTCTGCATGCTGACAGGCATATTTCTGCTCATAAGGGTGTCCTCCTGGCTGATAAGTTACGTTAGCTTAGATTTTTGGGCCTGTCAAACTAGAGGAGCTTTACCTTTTGAGCTCGTTTCTTTATACTATCTGCATGACTGTTGATAAATTAAGGCAGGAATATTTAAAATTTTTTAAGCAGAAGGGACACAAGATCATCCCTTCGGCTTCTTTGGTTCCAGAGAATGATCCTACGTCTTTGTTCATTAGCTCAGGCATGCAACCGATCATGCCTTACTTATTAGGCGAGTCACATCCAGAAGGGAAGCGTCTAGCTAATTCGCAGAAATGCTTCCGTATGGAGGATATTGATGAGGTTGGGGATAATCGTCACACCACGTTTTTTGAAATGCTTGGTAACTGGTCTCTTGGAGACTACTTCAAGGCTGAACAGATTCCTTGGGTGTTTGAGTTTTTGACCAAGGAGATCGGACTTGATCCGAACCGCCTCTATGTCACTTGTTATGAAGGAAATGACAAGATCGGAATCCTTAAGGACGAGGAAGCAGCTAAACTCTGGGTCGAGCAATTCGAAGCTGCTGGAGTTGATGCAAGTGACCGAGTTTCATATTATGGAGACGATAAGAACTGGTGGTCGCGTGCTGGAGCTCCAAGTGAAATGCCAGAAGGTGAGCCAGGCGGACCTGACTCTGAAATTTTTTGGGACTTTGATCCTGATGCCAAATTGGGAATTCATAAGAGCTCGGTGTTTGCGAAGCAGAAGTGTCATACTAACTGTGACTGTGGTCGTTATTCCGAAATCGGCAACAGCGTGTTCATGGAATACGTGAAAACAAAGAAAGGGTTTGAGCCGTTGCCAAATAAGAACATCGACTTTGGGGGCGGTCTTGAACGTATGGTTGCAGCTGTTAATGATGATCCAGATATTTTTAAAATCAATGTTTTCGAACAAGCGCGAACTAAGCTCGAGGAAATTTCTGGTCTAAAATACGATCAGGATGAAGAAACAACCAAGGCTTTTCGGGTTATTCTTGACCATTTACGAGCGGTGATGTTCCTGATCGCTAACTGGCTAGAGCCTTCAAACAAGGATCAAGGCTACTTTATACGACGTTTGATTCGTCGTGCTGTGCGTTACGGACACCAGCTTGGGATCGAACAGAATTTTTGTGAACAAGTTGCAGAAAAGTATAACGAACCATATTGTGGATATTACAAAGAAATGAATTATGATATTACGGTTACGAATCAAATTCACAAAGAAGAAGTGAAATTTAGGTCAACGTTAGTTCAAGGGTTAAAAGAAATGAAAAAGTTTGGAAACAAGATGACAGTTACAGATGCGTTCTATTTGTACCAGTCATTTGGTTTTCCTTTAGAAATGATAAATGAAGAGTTGGGAGGAGATGTGATTTCTGAAAAAGAGTTTAAAAAAGAGTTTGAGAAACATCAGAAGTTGTCGCGAGCAGGCGCAGAACAGAAATTCAAAGGTGGGTTGGCTGATCGGAGTGAAATAACAACTAAGTATCACACGGCGACGCACCTGTTACACCAGGCGTTGCGACAAGTTTTAGGAGATCATGTTAAACAGCGCGGTAGTAACATCACAGACAAGCGTTTGCGATTCGATTTTTCACATTCAGAAAAAATGACTGATGAGCAAAAACAGGAGGTCGAGCGAATAGTCAACGAAGCAATCGAAGCGGATCTGCCAGTCAGTGTCGAAGAAATGACTGTTGAAGAGGCTAAAAAAGCAGGCGCAATCGGGCTGTTCGAAGCCAAATATGGAGATAAAGTTAAGGTTTATTCGATTGGGGATAACTCTAAAGAAATCTGCGGAGGACCACATGTTGAGCGTACTGGCAAGCTCGGACATTTCCACATAAAAAAGGAACAAGCCTCATCTGCTGGAATTCGGCGGATCAAGGCTGTACTTGATAAATAAGCTAAAATAAGCTTAAAAAATTTACGAGAATAAAAAACTTGACAGAAATCTGAAATAAGCATAAAATAGGCGCGCTCTGCATTATCCACATAGGGCTTGCCAATTTTTAGCTTATTTGATAGAATTCTGGCACAAATTATGGCTGCAAAAAGCACTAAGGAATTTATTGAAGCGCGGGGCACAGTGGAAGAATTGCTTCCATCAACCACCTTCAAAGTAAGACTTGAAAACGACCAAGTAGTTACAGCTCATCTTTCAGGGAGGATGC
>CAYZPO010000002.1:37398-39220 GCA_964480695.1 uncultured Gammaproteobacteria bacterium
GTTTTCACCATACGACCTAACTAAAGGTCGGATAACTTATAGGTTTTAATTTGCGACTCAAATGAAAGTCCGAGCTTCAGCAAAGAAAATTTGTCGTGACTGTAAAGTAATCCGTCGGAAAGGGCGGGTTGTTGTCGTTTGTAAGAACCCACGTCATAAACAACGTCAAGGATAATTATGGCTCGAATAGCTGGTGTAACAATTCCCAATGACAAGCGAATCGTGATTGCTCTCACGTATATTTATGGTATTGGTTTAACTCGTTCTAAAAAGATTTTGAAAGAGACTGGAATTGATGAGAACGTTCGAACAAAAGATTTAACTGATGATCAAGTGAAAGCGATCAGTGCGGCGGTGAACCAGTTCAGTGTAGAGGGTGAGTTGCGTCGCGAAGTTTTAGGAAACATTAAGCGTTTGAAAGAAATTGGTTGTTATCGAGGTATTCGTCATGAAAGACGTTTGCCAACTCGTGGACAACGAACCAAGACTAACTCACGAACCTCACGCGGAAACGTTCGACGAACTATGGGAAGCGGGCGCCGTGCTTTGACTAAGACCTAATTATGGCTGCTACTAAGCAAAAGCAATCTAAAAAGAAAAAGACGATCCGACACGTTTCTCAAGGGCATGCCTATATTCAAGCCACTTATAACAACACCATTGTTACTTTAACTGATTTGAACGGTAATACCTTGGCTTGGGCCAGTGCTGGTAATTGTGGTTTTAAAGGACCAAAGAAAGCGACCCCGTATGCTGCCAGTGTGATTGTTAAGTCAGTAGCTGAAAAAGTTAAAGAAACTGGTTTGCGAGAATTGTGTGTTTTTGTTAAAGGTGTTGGCTCTGGCCGAGACTCAGCTGTCCGTTCGCTTAACGCTAACGGATTTAATGTAACCGCAATTAAGGACATGACTCCACTACCACATAACGGATGTCGTCCACCAGGACCACGAAGAGTATAAATATGGGAAGAACAATGATCACAACCTGTAAGATGTGTCGCCGCGAAGGAGTTTCTCTTTGTGGGCGTGAGCGCTGTGCTGCTAAACGTCGCAATTATCCACCTGGAGTTCATGGTCCAGGGCGCCGAGCTCGACTTTCGCCGTATGGAATTCAGCTTCGAGAAAAGCAGAAAGCCAAGCGTTTTTACAATATCATGGAAAAACAGTTTAGAAATTATTTTGAGAAAGCTTCTAAGAATAAAGGGAATACCGGAGAAATCCTTGTTCGTTTACTTGAGGAGCGATTAGATAACGTAATTTATCGTCTTGGTTTTGCCAAGACTCGACGACAGGCTCGTCAGATGGTTAACCACGGATTTTTCTTGATCAACGGGAAGAAAGTTGATATCCCTTCGTATCAAATCAAAGTTGGAGACGAAATCACTATCCGCGAGAACAAGACTGATAAAGGTCTGTTCCAAGATTTGAAAGAGCGGTTAGCCAAACATCAGGCTCCTGGTTGGATGCATCTTGATGCAGGTGCTCCAGGCGGAAAGATCACTTCTCACCCAGAAGGTGATGATCTAAAACAGGTGTTTGACCCTAAACTTATCGTAGAATTTTATTCACGTTAGAAACAATATGGAGAACATTCTTTTGCCCAACAAACTTTCGTTTGCTCCAGGGAGCCATAAAAACGAGGCCATCCTCACGGTTGAACCTTGTTACTATGGTTACGGAACTACCTTGGGAAACGCCTTGCGGCGAGTTTTGCTCTCCTCCTTGCCTGGGGCAGCGGTGACTGCAGTGAAGATTACTGGCGCTACCCACGAATTTACAGCTATCGAAAACGTTAAGGAGGACGTTTTGGAAATTATTTTAAA
>CAYZPO010000003.1:0-7790 GCA_964480695.1 uncultured Gammaproteobacteria bacterium
CTCTAAGGTTGGTATATAATCTTCATCTTCTGGTCCGATATTTTGTAAGAACAGCTCTTCAATCGGGTATTCCGGATACAACAGACTTTTGTCCAAGTTATAATTTTTTGGAAAATATCGTTTAGGAACCATTAACCTTTTAAGCATGTCTTTGGCTTGGTCAGATTTGATTCTCACCACGCTTTCAGCCATGGCAATGGCCCTGTTATTGTCCTTACTATCGAGTACCTTTCCATCTTCTGGTGCCAGATCTAGTTGCTCAGTTATTTGCTCTCTAAAGGCCCAGGCCTCCTCAGAATCGAATCCTTCAGTTTCAGAAATGATTTTACTGATCAAAGAACCCTTGTCCTTGGATTTTTCTAGTGCTGCATGCCTTGATTTCCAATCTTGTGGACTATCCTCTCTTTTATTTTTTTCTTTCGAAACCTTTTCTTTTTCTGGTTTTTTAGAAAGCTTGCTTCTTAATTCTTTGGCTCGTTCGCTGTCTAACCCAGCCAGGCCTGCTAATACTTTTAACGGAACACGATCCATCAACTCTTCTCTCATCTGCCAACTTTTTTCATTGTCCAAGCCAGTGAGAGATAAAGCTACGGCGCCAGGATGAATATCACTAAAATATTCTCTAAGCTGCCAGGACAACTCAGAATCCAATCCCTGCCATTGTTTAATGTATTCTTTGGGTCTTTCCTGTTTTCTCATTTCTTGCCCCCACCCAAAACCACCACGTACATAATCACCAACAAAACCTTGTCCTTCACGGGCCCGGCGATCAAGTTTTTCCATCCCCCGAATAGCTAGTGCGTAAAGCTGTTCTGATACATCGTCCATTTTTTCTCTAGGCTCTTCCTCAGCAGCATTGAATTTCTCCGACTGTTCTAATAGAAACTCGATTTCTTCTGACCCGACACCGGCAAACACAGGACCACCAGCACGATCGACCAAGATTTCTTGAAAAGCTTTTTTTACTTCAGTCTCTCGTTCCTGGGATAAACAATAAGTAAAATGAGGTCCCATTTTGTTGGCCACCTCTCGCCTAATTTTTCGGCGCTCACTAATTTCTTTGCCAGCTGTTTCTTTAATCTCAGTGGTTTCTTCCTGGTTTGATTTCGTCATAAAATATAGTATTATTAGCTTACCCCTAGTTTATTTTATAAGCCCATCTATGTCAATTAGCGATTTAGTACAACAATTTTTAAATTTGGTTGATCCAGAAAAAAATTACTTACTTGAGCAAAAAGTAGCTCCTGAGGAAGCTGTCTTAGTGTTAAAAGATACAAAAAACTTTTTATCCCAAGATCTGGATTTGTCCTCAGAGCAGCTGCGCAGTTTTTCCCGTTTGATGAAGAGATTAGAACAAAAAGATGTTGATCGGCTGGAGTTAGCTAAGGTGGTTAGTTCATGGGTTGATTCTTTATCTTTGGAGTCTAGTGAAACTCAAGTACGCGACAGGCTCAAAGTTTTTATTGAACGCTCTCGATCATTGCAGTCTGTTCTCGAAGAAACTAGAAAACAAGCTTCGGCTATGAGTCCTGAAAATATTTTGGAACATAATCGAGAAGTTTTTTCTTTTGCTGGACTGGTTTATATTTTTGAATATACAGCAATTTTATATTTACTTTTTAAACAGGCTGATCCAGAAAAGCGGAAGACATTATTAAATTCAGAGAAGGTACAGTTGCCCGGCTTTACTGCGCCAGGCATTCGGGCTGGGGCTGAAAACGATAAAACTTTAACTGAATTTATTTTAAGAATCTACGACCAAAATATTCGCGGTGAGTTGATTAAGAAGTATTTGGTTTTTAGAAAAGGGCTGCTGATGGCTCAAGATGATCAAAAAGCTTTAAAGGCCTTACGATCCTTTTTGTTGGATTTTATTCCGTATTTTGAGCGATATGATATTAAGGAGTTCAGCGGCTTTATGCCAGAGGAGTTTGGGATACAAACAATAGGGGAACTTAAAAAAAATCTGATAAAAGCAGTATGAGACCTAATCTTCAGTTTATCTTGGACAAGACGATTCAACAGGTAGCAGAAATGACACCAGAGCAGATTTTTGAACACAATCGCCAACTGTTTTCGTTCACTGGCCTGGTTTACGTTTTTGAATATTACGTAGTCATGTACTTGCTTTATCGAGATGCGGATGAACTCAGAAGGAAAGAGTTGTTAAATTCTGAGAAGGTGGATCTTGGTTTTGTAGCCCCGGGAATTCGACCTGGTCTTCAGGATGACGGAGTTCTAGAAGATTTTATTTTAAAGATCGGTGGTCAGGAAACTCGAGAAGAGATCCTGCGTTTGTATGAAGGATTTAAAAAAGATGTGCTGGAGGCTGATTCTTCTGAAGCAATGCTTGGCGTTCTGCGTTCATTTCTGTTAACGTTGATTCCTCATTTTGAAAAGTATGGTCTTGATCGGTTAAGCGAGATGATGCCAGAGGAGTTTAAACTTAAGACCATGGAGGAGTTAAGGGGAGAGTTGACAAGTTCTTAAGCTTAAGTTATACTACCGCCAACAAATAAATCTGCCGCAGACAACGGGTATTCAAATAAATCCCGTCGAGGTAATACACGAGCTAATCTCGTGGCCAGTTGTCTGCGTATTAAACGCAGATTTTTTAACTAAAGGTCGATTTTATGGCAAAGACCAAAGCACAAAAAGAACAGATGGTTGCGGACCTGACCGATAAGCTGGGCCAGGCCAAGTCAGTGGTTTTCACTCAAGCTTTTGGGTATACCATGGACGATGCCAATGAGTTGCGCAAGCAGGCCAAGGAAGAAAATTTGGAGATCATGATCACCAAAAAGACCTTGCTTGACCGAGCTGCTAAAGATGCCGGAGTCAAGGGACTAGACGCGCGTGCCCTTGAAGGAAGTGTGTTAACCACTTTTGGATACGGTGATGAGGTGGCTGCTGCTCGTGTAATGGCTAAGTTTATTAAGGGTCGTGACGAAATGAATTTTTTGGCCGGTGTTCTTGAGGGGAAAGGCGTTGACGCTGAAATGATGATGACGTTGTCAAGGCTGCCAAGCAAGGACGAACTATTGGCCAAGTTAGTCGGATCAATCAATGCTCCTGTATCAGGTTTTGTTGGTGTGTTAAATGCTAACCTGAGAAACGTGGTCGGAGTTTTGAACGCAATTAAAGAATCAAAAGCATAATTAGAAAAATATGGCTGATGAAGAAAAGAAGGCTGAAGAGCCTAAGGCCGACGCTCCTGCTGATGACAAAAAGGACGTTGAAGTGCCTAAAAAATTTGAGAAGCTAGTTAAGGAGATTGAAGACATGAGTGTCCTTGATCTTTCAGAGCTAGTAAAAATTCTCGAAGACAAGTTCGGTGTTAGTGCTGCTGCTCCTGTAGCCATGATGGCTGGTGGTGCTGCTGCCGGTGGTGAAGCAGAAGCTGCCGAAGAAAAGTCTGAGTTTAATGTTGAATTGACTGCTGCTGGTGATCAGAAGATCAACGTGATCAAAGCTGTTCGCGAAATCACTGGTCTAGGACTTAAGGAAGCTAAGGATATGGTTGATGGTGCTCCTAAGGTGATTAAGGAAGGTGTACCAAAGGCCGAGGCTGAAGAGTACAAGAAAAAGATCGAAGATGCTGGTGGTGGATGTGAGTTGAAATAAACCATCATTTTAGTGGAAAGAGAAAACGAGCCGTTAGGTTCGTTTTTTCTTTGGGTTGACAAAATTTCCTGTAAGGATTAAAGTTTATATCTTGCGTTCATTGGCAATCATGGTGTTTGAGGCGATCTGGATCAAGCTAAAGTGTGAACACAGAAATTGTAAGGGGGCAACTATGTCCTTAGACCGCTTATACAGCCTGCTTGAAGATGGATTGGTCTGGACGATCAGGGTCTCACATGTTCCTGTCGAGGAACTGATTCGAATGGTCGAGGAGCTCGATAGCCCGCCATTCGAAACCAATTCAAACCTGTTGGATTACCGTTTCCGACGGACCGTAGGTCGGGTCAGGGTGGGTCTTGTCGACCCAGACCGTTTCAGGCGCGAGACTACTTTCAGAGTGATGCGAGAGAAGTTCCTGGACTGTGGGGCACAGGAAGTGGCTTTGGACGTGTTGCTGGCTGCTCGGCTGCAAGTACCCGACTTTGCTCGAAGGCACATCTATGCTACCGGGTGTGAAATCTGGGCCACGGACATCAGAAAAACAAGCCTGCGTCCCTGTCTGATGAACGACCCTTATTGTGTTGCTAGCAGCAACCACCTGGGCAACGAGACTATTCTGCATCCCCACTCTCGAGTGTTGGTGATTGTCCCGTAGCATAGAGTCTGATCTTTTGTCGAAGTCGCCTTCCTCCACACCCCGCCGGGTTCACCGCGCGGGGTTTCGACATTTCTTGACACAATAAGGTTTTTGGGCTATCCTTCTTCTCTGCTGGCAGAGAGCAGGAAAGGGGAATTGCCGTGTCCAGAACCTTGATCCTCACCATCGCCGCTCTGATGAGCGTGCTCGTCACGATTACCGTCTCGGCCCAGAAGTTGGAAGAGCACAGCTTGTCTGACCAAGTTCTGGAGCAGATCGAGCCACTTCAGGAGGCCAGCGCCCAGGAGATCTACGACGCTGTGCAACACGGCCAGGCTGGTAGACTTCTGATCGAGTTGGAGTCCCGAACACGCCAGGCTGGTCAAGTCATAGCCTTTGCCGTAGACGCATCTCCATCTGACTTACGTCCGTTTTTTTACACGGAGGGTCAGATGGCTGATGAGATCCATACTGCGATCGCGGACCTGCGTTCGCAGGTGGCAACCGGACCCAAAAAGCCAGGCAAGAATCCTCAGGGATTCAAGGTCAAAGAGGTCCGGAATTCCTTGCGTGACCTAGTCGATTTGATCCAGGCCTGGAAACAACACAATAACGTGCTCCATCAGGCTATGGCAGAGCGTCATCGACAGATGATTCAGGAGTCCCAGAAAGCTGCTCCTCCACCGCAGCTTAGGTCACGTTAGCCAGGCTCTTGCTCTGCGACATCGCTCCTCCGTCCACACCCCGCCGGGTTCACCGCGCGGGGTTTCGAGTTTTAAGCTAGAAATCTTGACATCCTGGAAACTTTAATGCCAAGATGAATTGTCGCTTGGATGGGCCGAGCGGCGCATCTAATCCATTCCGCAGGCGGGCATCTTAAGGTCTGATCAACAAGGGTGATCAGGGTAAGGGTGACCGTTCGGAAAGGAAAGAGTCATGGGTAGTACCAGAGTTGAGAGAAGTCCGATCAAGTTCATGGATAGCTGGGGTAGGATCGGTGAGATCCTAACCACGCTAGTGGAGAAGATAAGGGAATACGGTGGAGAACAGGGGGATCTCTACCACGCCGCCGTGTCTGAGGCGGAGACCACCTTGATCAACATAGTCAAGGTGATCCTGGGCATGGCCGTGGTCACGGATTTATCGCCGGAGCGAATCGTTCGTGAGTCACCGTCTCCTGGAGTTCGAGAGAGGGTAGTGGAGGAAGTTAGCGACCAACAGGTGCTCTTTGAAGCTGCTACGACCGACAACGTGGGTCGAGTCCGGGAAGCTGCTCGAGATAAACTCACAGACGAAGGTCTTCTTCTCCGTATCCTTCTGGAGGACAGGAGACCAGAGGTTTACGGCTGTGAAATTGTGGCAAGAAAATTGAGTCAAGAGGGGATCTTGGCTCAGGTTGCTTTGCAACATGAAAACTTCCTGGTTCAGTCATCTGCGGTTTGTCGTATGTCTGATCTCGGATTTCAGTCCGCGATAGCCGATGTGATCATCGATGCTGATAAGCAGCTTGAAGGCAAGACTGTTTACGACAAGGGTGTTGAGTTGCTTACTGACTCGAAACAGCAGATGCGCGTGTTCTGGACTGCCAGTCGTTTGGAGGCACGCTATAAGGTGCTGTATCATTGGTACCGGCAGCCGCTGGACCGACAGTGGATGGAGCAGGCTTTGATCGGCCTAGAGTCTTTCCCCTCGAGCGCGATTGAGGAAGCAGTGATCGACTTCCTGCTCTCGATTACGAGACTCTTGGCAAGGCTGACTGACGAGGACCAGAGAAGCTTGCGACGAATCGCTCGTCAGGCCAAATCAATGCGAGTGGCCCGTGTCGCTCTGTGCCATCTTGCATCCGGAGGACTTACTCTGCCCAATGTCGACCAAGCTTTCCTAGAGCGATGGAGAATCGAACAGGCTCAGGCTGAGTAGTTCCTTTTCATCTCATACAGTTCCTTCCTTCACACCCCGCCGGGTTCGCCGCGCGGGGTTTCGAGTTTTTTTAAGGCAAAATGTCCGGGATTAGTATCGATCGGTACATTTCTCTGACAAAGTAAAATGGAACCCTGAAGGGTTCCGCTACACAACAATGGTGTCATCAGCCAACAATCTCTGTCGTAAGCTAACAATGGTGTTCCGAGAACAATCCTAATTCAAATGTATCGCTTCGATGCTGAGGATCTGAGTTCCGGCAAGTAAATAGATTTGGCCGGAATCCTCGTCGACAATGAAATCTTTTAGATCTTCAAAGTTGTCAGAATGATATTGCACGATCAAGGCTCCGCTAGTTTTTCGGATAACTAAGACACGACTTTGATCCGGATCAAGAACATATAAGAATTCACTAGTGTCGGTCGACCAGATGCGGGCATTGGCTCCGGACAGGGCAGGGTCAATCAGATCCATGTTCCAGGTGACCTCGCTGTTATTTTCAAATTTTACAAACGTGCCATCAGCTTTCAAAATGTAAACGTCACCGTCAATGGTTAGAGAAACCGCGTCTGTGAGATCGGTTTTTTTATTGTCGATCCAAGGTGAACCACTGCCAAAGCTATAGCCGACACGATCATAGCGCAGGATTTGTTCGGTTTCTGGAGACAGGGCGTAGATGCGGCGGGCGTAGACTTCGATATCTGGGACAGAGCCGATAAGGGTCGCAGTCATGTCGGTCAAAATATTCTGATCAGGATCAAACATGGAGAATCCAGGTCGATCGTCTACAAAGAATATTAGGTTGTTAGTGTCGTCCCATCCAGAAGCCAGGGCTGTGCCCGCAATGTCCGAAGTTGCATCTTCAGCTAGGTTCAAAGTTTTATTTTCTGAATCCAGTTGATAAACACTTTGATTGTCAGCAAACACGAACAGACCATTGTTAGTCATGGCTATGTTAGTAGCGTTGGCATCTGCTTCGACTCCGCGTAGATCAGATAAGACTGTTGGCTCCTCAACCTGGGAGATGTGACGCAAGTCATCCAAAGCAGCGTTGATCTCTCCACGTAAAGTATCGAGTTCAGCCTGCTGCTCTTCGTCTCGCGGTGTAATCTCGTCGATCATACTCAGAGCATCGAATAACAAGGTCCGTGCCTGATTTTCGTCCTGGTAGATCACGCTAGCCATAGCCGAATCCCGTTTTTCCTCAATAGCCTGAACACTCATTTGATACGCTTGCTGTTCACGTTCAATCGCCTTGCCTCGAGAAATAAACAAGACACTAACGACAAAAACAAAGACCAAAGCCAGGATGGCCAGTAAGATGTACTTGCTGCTTTTTGGTAATCGGTTGAAACGACCTAGGGCCGTGTCGACCATCTTGTCCGTGTGCGACTTAGTCAGTTTCAAAGTCTCAGCGCGATCAGTGCGGACCAATTTATAAACCAGAACACCGACATATTTGAGCAGACCCCAGATCAGGTGCAGAGCAATGAGCAGAGCAGCGAATAACACTTTGGCCAGACCGGTCAACAAGTTCAAAGCATAGGACAGTTTAGTAATGTCCGGTTTCTGATCTTCGAGCACGCGCTGGGTTTTGGTTGTAACCTGA
>CAYZPO010000003.1:7800-26911 GCA_964480695.1 uncultured Gammaproteobacteria bacterium
ATCCATAGAAGCAGCGGCTTGCGTTCGCTCAGCGCCTACCCCTTTCTTATTAGTTTCAGCTTTCATGACCACAGCAGCAAATTCAGTTTTAAGAGGGAAGTACTGGCGCAACTTCACGGTTGCCCCAGAAGGTTGCAAAGTGGTCACGATTCCCATTAGTTCATCTTTAGGAACTTCCTGAGCCAGCTCGTTGGTAGCTGCCACAAAAATATCACCTGGATGAAGATCGCCGTCTAGCACAACAGAAAAAATCTTTTCCCAGGACGGACCAGCTTTCTCAGTTTGGATCCCTCGGAAAAGATTAAAGATTTGGTAACGAGTTTTATCTTTCTGATGTAGGAATACGCCGACCATGTCACCAGCTCCGGTCAAGTACATCTGATCATCAGCGGCCATACCGATCAGGCCGTTGAAGTTACTGGCAGACAAGCTCCAATACGGTTTGGCTGACTCTTCTTCGATCACGGTATTCAGGTTTGCTAGCAAAGCTTCAAAAACGTGTTGCAAACTTTCATCATCTTCTATATTTTCTGCCAGGGTTGCTAGTTCATCTTCGATCAGTTTGTGGACCAGGGTTCCAGCATTCTTTGGCCCGCGCACATCAAGTACAGCAAAAACAAAACCCTTCCTTTGGGTAAAAGGCAGGGCCATACTGGCAACATATTTCTTTCCTTTGCCACTGGATTCATCCAAACGGCCAATTTTGAGTTCAGTGTTAGACATAAGGGGTGGATTTGCATCAAAAAACCACTTCGTGTACATTATACCTGAGATAATATTGTGTGCAACCCGGTTTATGGCAAAAGGCAACTTTAAGCTTGAACAGCTGTTTGGTTCAAAGACGCGTGCGCGCCTGCTAGGGCTTTTTTTACAAAACCCAGAGCAGGCTTATTTTGTTCGTGAATTGACCCGAAAGATCGATGCTCAGCTTAATTCAGTGCGGCGGGAACTAGAGAATTTGGTGGCTTTAGGGGCAGTGCTAGAGGCACCCAAGCCTGAGGGTAAGTCAGCTAAAGATAAGAAAAAATATTTTCAGGCCAATGCTGACTTTTTGTTGTTTGAAGATCTGAGCAGTCTACTGAAGAAGGTCAAGATTTTGTTGAAGAAAAATCTTGTTCATCAAATTGATGCCAAGGGAAATATTGACTACCTTTCGTTTACAGGAAAGTTTGTGGGAGAAAAGGACGTGGTGACTGATATTGTAATTGTCGGGGCGATTGATCAAAAGGCATTGCAGAAAGTTGTTAAAGGATTTGAAAAAGAATTGGGTGATGAGATCAACTATACTTTGATGCCGCGAGATGAGTTCTTGTATCGTAAGCAAATCACGGATCGTTTCTTGTTTTCTATCCTGGAGCACGAGCAGGTGGTCATGATCGACCGTTTGAAAAAAATTAAATAGGAGGTTATGCAATTATTTTTGTCTGCGCAAGACATTAATCAGTTGACCGTTGGTTTGATTGACGGTCAATCTTTGGTTCAGGAAAGGACCGTGGAAGCGGATCCAGAAGAATTTTTGCAAGAGATTGATCGAGCGCTTCATGAGTGGTCTGTTGGTTTCGATCAGATTGATGGTGTGGCTGTTGTCCGCGGCCCAGGATCTCCGACTTCGTTACGCGTGACCGTGACTATGGCCAACACCATCGGATTTGTTCATCAACTTCCAGTTGCTGGGTTAGTTAACAAAGATCGTCGAGCTGCAAGCAAGCTCGTGACTGATATCACCATACCAGACAAGTTTGAGCCTTTGACCCCACACTACGACCGACCGGCGGTATGATTCTTCTCAGCCATCTTTGATGGCGTCTGATCTTCGGACCGGATCAAAGATCCGTTAGAAGAACATGACTTGACCAAAAGGATTACTTCAGGTAATCTTTTTTTGATTTAAGGACCTTCACTTACGACAAACATGGGGGTGCGACATGGGAAATGGTGTACGGGCATTTGTAGTCCGAGTCGAAGCAAGTAGCCTACTCGGCGAAGTCGTCACAATGTGGGAAGAGACTTTGGGGTTGTACGATATGGAGCAAGAGGAGGCCTGTTTGGCCGGTAATCCAGAAGCTCTTCCGCGGCTTTGTCAGACGTTGGAGGTCGATGAACAGATCACTGCAGCGGTCTTCTTTCAATGTATGTTTGGAACTTTGGGTCACTGCTTCACACCCAACGAGATTCGACGACGCTTAGGGCTCCGCGCTGCCAATGTTCTCGAGCAAATCGATTTTGATGAAAAAGAGGGTGATGCTGATCTTGATGAGCACGCGGCGAATCGCCTCTACCTGCAGTCGATTCAGGAGATAACTGATCCGGATGCCTTGCTGTCCATAGCTATTCTTGAATATCAAACGTTTGTAGATATGATCAAGACCTGGGTTCGTATCGGTGACATTGACGAAACGTTCATGCTTCTGGAGATTGATCGAGCTCAGTACGTCTGGTATCACGACGCCATGGTTCGTACCCTGTCTCGCATCAAGCACCCAGCCGTTGCTCTGTATAAGAGCGACTGGGATGCCTTCAAAATGCGGTTGTTGGGTGGTAATCTTGGCACCTTCTAGACTTGTCTGGTCCGCGACCGATTCTTCTGGTCGCGGGCTTTCCTTTTGGTATAATACAACTGGATCCCGCCATCGGCGGGATCATTCCCACTTATGCAAATCGAAATCGACAAATTAATACGCTCGCGTCGTCGGACGCTAGCCATAGAAGTGAACAAACAAGGCGAGCTCGTAGTCCGAGCTCCGCTTAGGGTTTCAGAGCGAGAGATCAACATGTTTCTGTGGCGCTCTCGAGAATGGATTCTTAATACTCAGGAAGAATCTCGAAGAAAGCAACAACAAGCAGCGATCAAAAAATCGGAGGACCCACGAGACGAACAATGGTATCGCGACCACGCTGCTCAGATAATTCCTGAGCGCGTTGAATACTTTGCTCAGGAACTTAGTCTTGAATACACTCGTGTACGTATCTCTAGTGCTAAACGCATCTGGGGTTCGTGCTCTGGACAGAATTCGCTCAGTTTTTCTTGGCGCTTAGCCATGGCCCCGGTTGAAGTGATCGACTACATTGTCGTGCACGAACTGACGCACACCATTCACAAGAACCACGGTAAGCTGTTCTGGCGGCGGGTTGAGAAGTCTATCCCGAATCATCGTGAACTTCGCCAGTGGCTCCGCGACAACGAACATCTGATGACCGTCTGATTAACGAGTTTCCCCCTCCTTTCCAAGGAGGGGGCTAGGGGGTGGTTCTGTGCAGAAATAAATTATGAAGATATTTAATAGCAAAACCAGTAAGTCACTACGTCGGAAATTAAGAAATGAAAGTCCTAAGGCAGAACAGATCCTTTGGTGTCATTTAAGAAAAAGACAGATCGAAGGCTTTAAGTTTCGTCGACAAACCAGTATCGATGATTACATTGTTGATTTTTATTGCCCCGAAGCAAAGCTGGTGATTGAGATCGATGGTGATACTCATTTCGAGCCAGAAACAGAATCACAAGACCGTGAACGTGAGAGACATATCAAGTCACTCGGAATAAAAATATTGAGGTTTACTAACCTAGACGTATATAACAATATTGAGGCTGTGATCCGAGTTATCATGAAGGAGCTCAAGAACTGATTGCACTCAGAACCCCCCTTAAGTCCCCCCTTGGAAAGGGGGGAGAGTCAATCTTGGGCTGCCTGTGGAAGGACAGTTTCGCTATTTTGAGGTAAAATATATAGGTTAAAAAATCATTAAGACATAAATAATTTTATGCCAACAGCTATTGATATCGTCCAAACTGCTTTTGCAGACCTTTGGGCAAGTATGTTGGATTTTCTGCCGCTTTTCCTTGGTGCCTTGGTCGTGTTCCTTCTCGGCCTTATTGTCGCTGTAGTTTTAAAGGGGGTTGTGGTACGAATTTCTAACTTTTTGCACCTTGATGACCTAGCAGTTAAGCTAGAGGTCAAGGACACTTTTAAGAAGGCCGGGATTAACCTCAATATCGCCGGTCTTTTAGGATGGATCGTGAAATGGTTCGTCGTAGTCGTAGCCTTAATTGCGGCAACTGACATTTTAGGTTGGTCTCAGCTAACTGCTTTCTTAAATGAGGTTGTGCTGTATCTGCCAAACGTGATCATTGCTGTAGTCATCTTGCTTGTCGGAGTATTGCTAGCCAACTTTGTTTATCGAGTAGTTAAGACTGCAGTGGCTGCAGCCAAGTTGGACTCAGCTGACTTTTTGGCAGGAATTTCCAAGTGGGCTATTTTGATCTTCAGCTTTATGGCTGCGATCGGACAACTAGGAATTGCTTCTAACCTGATCAACATTTTGTTCACCGGCTTTGTTGCCATGCTCGCCCTTGGTGGTGGTTTGGCTTTTGGACTTGGTGGTAAGGAGCACGCTGGAAAGTTCTTGAATCGATTGAAAAAAGATATTGCGAGTGACTAGTAGGGAATGACCCCGCCATCGGCGGGGTCAAATTCAGAAATCAAAAAGAGCGGGCTTTACGGTCCGCTCTTTGGTTGGGTATACTACAAGCGTATGATCAAAGCTGTTATTTTCGACTACACTGGCGTGTTTACGCGAGAGGGGGAGGAGATGGTGACTTTAGTTCGGCAGGTCAAGGAAGCTGGCTTGTCGGTTTTTATTTTGTCGAATTTGTTTATTGGTCAGGAGCACCAAGGTGTTTTGTCTGAGTTGATTGACAGCGAGTACTTTGCCGGCCAGACTGGGTTTATTAAACCAGATCCCAAGGCTTTTCAGTTGGTCCTGGACGAGAATAATCTCCAACCTGAAGAGTGCGTTTACTTTGATGATTTAAAAACAAACGTTGAGGCTGCCTCTCAGCTCGGAATCCAATCGTTTCTGTTCGAAAGCACAGCCAAGACCAAAGAGACGCTTAGAGAATTAAAAGTTTTGTAAACGAAGAAGCTGTCCGGGGCCGAGGGTGGCCAACGAACAGCTAGTCGTTGTTGTTTTTCCTTGTCTGGGTCAGAAGCCAGAGGAGGAAGGCAAGGAGGAAGAGAAGGAACAGGGTGGTCTCGAGACGCTGGTTGATCAGAGCAGCAACGAGCAGACCTGTCATCGATATTCCGTCTGTGCATCAGAATGGTTGAGACAGGTGATCGGTCGAATCTTGAGATCGACAATAAGATCAAGGATCGGACTCCAGCGGAGAATCGTCTCTGCACCCTCCGGAGATCGGACTCGGCAGTGCGTGGCCATAATCGATCGGTAAGAGCTGCGGAGCACTAGCCACACCCTTGCTGATTCGTCGACCAATGTGTCACCTCTTCTCAGGGCATCGAAGTCTGCTCGAGAAATCGTCATCATGTTCCTCCATGGACATAGCTATATCATGTCCGTGGTTTTTTGTAAACGAAGAAGCTGTCCACGGCCGAGAGGGGCCAGGGACAGCTAGTCTTGAGGAAGGTCGTCAGTCCTTTTTTCGTCCCTGGCGACCAGGGCCGAGAGGACAAGCATCTGGTGGCCGGACCGGAGGCGATCCAGGAGACTGTAGCTGCGAGGCGGCGGACTTCCTTCGAGCATTCTGACCACGACGGCGTTGAGCTGATCCAGTGGGATCGCTTCTCCGTCCTGATCTCGAGCACCGTTGATCACCAGTGGTAGTGGGTGATCATTGGCCAGCATTGCATTCGTGAAGATCCTGAAGTACTCCAAGACCGCGGGCCAGGCGCTCCGTTGCCCTGTGGTCGAACTCAGCTTGGGCAGATGACGGACAATGCAGGAGATGTGTACTGTTTCATCAGGAAGTGGACCAAGATCTTCGTGAATCGAGCCTCCTTCAGAGTGCAGTTGAATCGTCAGTGCGTATCCGTTGGGAAGCTCGCGGATGGCTTGAAAGACCGGGTCCCACTGGCTGGTAGTCACAGTCGCACCTCCTTGACGTATCCGTGTTGCGCGGCCCAGGCCCACTTCTTGGCGAAGCGGGGGAAGAAGATCAGGAGGAGCCAGTGGAACAGGTGCTTGAGTAAACGCATGGAAATCTCCTTTCACCAGGCAAGTTTTATATCAATTTTTAGCCAAGATGTCAAACAAATGACAGACTGAAGTCTGTCATTCCCTTAGAGGCACAGGGCTTGATTTTTAGGCTTAATAATGATAATCTCTGCCTATTATGAAGGTAGAAGAAAGCGGCAGCTATTTCACTATTGGTTACGGAGATTATCGCTGGATCGAGGTTATCCCAGGCTTATTGATCTGGGCGACTTTTATTTTGGCTATTGTTTGTTCGTTTGTGGCCCCAGTGATCGCTATTATTTTCATTATCGTCTTTGATCTTTACTGGCTGTTCCGTGTGGCTTACTTTATCGTGTACATGTTTATTGCTTGGCGTCGGTATAAGCGCGAGTCGAATCGGAACTGGTGGCAGCGGGTTAAGCCGATTCCTGGTCGAGACCGGATTTATCATTTTGTGTTCTTGCCGTTTGTGAAAGAAGGGGTGGAGATCGTGCGCGAGACAGTGAAGGCGATCGATCGAGCTGAGTATCCTAACGACAAGATCGTGATCGTGCTTGGTGGGGAAGAGCGAATGCACGATCATGCTAGCGCTGTTATCAATCAGATCAGGCAAGAATTCGGTCAGACATTTTATAAAATTTTGTCAGCTGAGCATCCTGCTGACCTTCCGGACGAGATTCCTGGCAAGGGATCGAATATGAACTGGATGGGACGCGAGGTTAAGAAAGTAATCGACAATGAGTTAAAGATTCCGTATGAAGACATTGTTGTAACTGCCTTTGATGTGGATACAATTATGCATCCGCAGTATTTGTCGTATCTGACTTATCTGTATCTGACCACACCGCATCCGTTACGTACGAGTTATCAGCCAGTGACTTTACTGACGAACAATATTTGGGAAGCTGCAGCGCCAGTACGAATCTCAGCTTTTGGAACTACATTCTGGCTGCTGACCGAGCTGGCACGTCCAAATCGACTCTGGACCTTCTCTTCGCATTCCATGCCATGGCAGATGCTAGTGGACGTGGGATTCTGGCAGCGCAATATTGTTTCTGAAGATTCTCGTATCTTTTTGCAGGCCTTAATAACTTACCATGGAGATTATCGAGTTGAACCAATGTATATTCCAGTTAGTATGGACACCGTGACCGGGAAGAGTTATTACGACAAGATGGCCGCACTGTACAAACAGCAGCGACGCTGGGCTTGGGGTGTGGAGCATCTGCCGATCATGGTTAAGGCTTTTATGCGCGATAGACTTATTCCGACCCGAGTTAAATTTAAATATATTTTTAATCAGCTTGAAGGAATGTATACCTGGGCCACGGCTCCGATGTTATTGTTTCTGATGGGTTGGTTGCCGTTATGGGTTATTTCCGAGTCCAACTCCACCAGCGCTTTGGTTCAGAATGCACCGTTTACGTTAGAATGGATTATGCGGCTAGCCATGATCGGTATTTTCTTTTCGGCCATCCTGAGTTTGGGGTTCTTGCCACGTCGGCCAACTAAGATCAAGAAACACACTTGGGCTGTGATGCTGTTACAGTGGTTGTTGTTGCCGATCACCTTTACTATTTTTGGAGCCTTGCCAGCAATTGATGCTCAGACCAGATTAATGATTGGAAAGTATTTAGGATTTAACGTAACGAAGAAAGAACGCTAGTATGGCCAAGGTTTCGTTAAATATTGTTACTTGGAACGGATTGCGTTATTTGCCAGAGCTGTTGGAGTCGATTGATACACAGACGTTTCGAGATTTTACTGTTCGTGTGATTGACAATGGATCTGATGACGGGACTGTGGAATATCTGACCAAAGAGCGACCGGACATCATGTTGGTGCGCAACACACGTAACCACGGTTTTGCTGCTGGACACAATCAACTGATGCGTTTTGCTTTGGATCACTGGGATCCGGCTGAGCAAGAACAACGGTATGTCTTGTGTTGCAATCAAGACATTATTTTGACTCCAGGTTTTCTTGAGTCTTTGGTAGCAGACGCTGATAATCATCCTGAGGTTGGATCATTTTGTGGAAAGTTACTACGAGCTTATGGCGAGAACCTGAATGATGATGTGTTAAAAGAAACAGTGCAGTCAGAACGGATCGACTCGACTGGATTACGAGCTAATCACTGGCGTCGGTTTACTGATCGTGGAGCAGGGGAAATGGATCAAGGTCAGTACGATCAGGAACAAGATATCTTTGGGGCTAGTGGGGCGCTGGTAATGTATCGTGCCTCTGTCCTGTCTGACACAAAACTCGGGAACGATTATTTTGATGAAGACTTCTTTTCTTACCGCGAGGACGTGGATTTGGCTTGGCGCATGCGCACCCAAGGATGGGGCTCACGCTTTGTTCCTCAAGCTGTGGCTTATCACTGGCGTGGAATTTTTGGAAAAGAGAAGGTTGGAATTTTTTCCCGCATGAAGAATCGACAAAAACAGCGCCCCGTATTTGCAGCCATGTCCACCAGAAATCAGTGGTGGATGTTGGTCAAGAATGAGCGTTGGTTTAATGTACTTTTGGCGTATTGGTTGGTTGTGCCTCTTGAATTTGGCCGGTTATGTTATATGATAGTTTTTGAGATCAAGTCGCTCTGGATTGTACCTAGTTTTTTCAAGTTGCTGCCAAAGATGCTACGCAAGCGCTGGACGATTTCAAAAAAACGCCGCACCAGTGGTTCTGAAATTCGTAAATGGTTTCGATAGGGCCGCCCACTTCAAGCTCGGAGGTGGCTTTTCTCAGAACGCTCGGCCTGGTTTATTTAAAGAAAAGAGAGAGATTCTGGGCCTCGCTCTGGTTGCGCTGGACCATCATCGTTTAATTAGTCCCGATGGAGGGTGGTGGGTCCAGCTCCACACGTCTTCGAAAAGCCATCCTCCTCGCTTGTTTAAGTGGCCGGCCTTGATAACAATTATGTTCTGGACTAACAATCTCAGTCGTAAGCCAACAATCTCTGATATTTTGCTAACAATTCTAGTTTTCTGCTAATAACATATGGACGTTAGTATAAACATCGTGCACTACAACATCCCACGTCTGTTACGCCAGACTTTGCTTGGGATTCGTAGAGCAGCCCCTAAACTGAACTATGAAGTGATTGTAGTTGATAACAATCCTCAGATGCGTTTAAGCGATGAGATCAAGCGAGAGTTTCCTGAGATGAGAGTGGTTGAGTCAGATCAAAACTGTGGATTTGGGCGTGGAATTAATAAGGCTTTTGAACAGGCTCGTGGAAAATATTTACTGGTGTTTAACCCGGACATTTTTATGCTTCCCGGATCTTTGGAAAAGTTGGTTCAGCACCTGGATCAGAATCCTCAGGTTGGTATTGTTGGATCTCAATTAAAAAATCCAAATGGAGATATTCAGATGTCATGCTATCGATTTACTGAGCCGAAAACTGTGATATATCGACGCATACCTTTTATTGACAGAATCAGTTCTGTTAAGCAGCATTTAGAAAACTATCTTATGGCTGACTGGGACCATGCTTCAACCCGAAATGTCGATTATATCTTAGGGGCTTGTATGTTGATTAGACGCGAAGCCTTGGATGAAGTCGGATCGTTTGATCATAATTTCTTTATGTATTTTGAAGAGCAAGATTTGTGTCGGCGGTTTTGGAAGCAGGGTTGGCAAGTGGTGTATCATCCGGCCTCAGTCATGGTACACTATCATAGAAGGGAAAGCGCTGAAGGTGGTTTTATTAAACAGTTGTTAAATCCAGTGACTCACCACCAGATTCGCAGCGCACGTTACTATTTTCAAAAATATCGCGGAGAAGCACATCCGCGGAAAAAGGAGGTATGACCCATGACTTAAATTTTTTAGAGGCGACTGAGCCAGAGCCGATTCAAGAACAGCGGCAGCGGCGACGCTTAGCAACCAAGATTTTATTGATTGCGGTAATCGTGATCGGGGTCTTGTTGTTTGTTTCTGGATTGATTAGTGCTCAGGTCATGGCTCGAACTCTTGATGGTCAGGAAGCAGTGGAACGAGCTCAGGACAGTTTGTTGGAACTTCGTTTGGATGATGCTCAAGAAGCGCTGTCTGAAGCCGAGACTGATTTTTCACGTGCAGCTTTAGGCCTACGCTTCTTTTCATTTTTGAAACCAGTACCTTGGCTTGGAGAACAGGTGAAAGCTTCACAAGGAATCCTGGAAGCTGGCGCCGTTACTTCAGGTACTTTGCTTGAGCTTTTAGAATTAGTCGAAGACGTGGTTAGTTTGGCAGTGGGAACAGAGGCCTTACTAGAAGATTTTGATTTTACTGAACAATTTTCGTGGTCAGAGCTAACGCCAGAAATTAAAGAATCGATTCTGTTACGGCTAGCTTCGTCAGCATCTGACCTAGAGCTGGCTCAGGTCGACATCGGTCTTGTCTTACGTGATCTAGAAGAAGTGTCTGAAGACGAGTTGATTGCTCCGCTTCGGGTGGTGCTAGATCAGCTTGAGACAAAGCTGTCGGCCTTTGACCATACTCTTGATGCTTTGATTCCAGCAGCGTTTGTTTTACCTTCAGTCGCTGGTTTGGAACAGGAGCAGCATATCTTGCTGTTATTTTTGAACAACGCTGAAATGCGACCAGGTGGTGGTTTCATTGGGTCTTACGGAGTTGTCACGATGAAGGATGCTGAGTTGGTTAGTTTAGAAACTCATGGAGTAATGGACGTTGATGCTCCGGCTGAAGGTTGGTATTCAGAGACCCCGCCAGCCGCTATTGCTCAGTATCTGACCAACGATACCTGGTATTTTAGAGACTCGAACTGGTCCCCTGATTTTGCTGTATCAACAGAAACCGGACTACGTCTTTTTCATGATGAAATAGCTGAGGCTCCAGAAGGAACCGTGTTACGTCAGCCATATACTTCATTCGATGCGGTGATTGGGATTACCCCGGACTTGGTCTCTGATATTTTGGAATTGGTTGGCTCGATTGAGCTTGATGGTCAGACTTTCAGTGCTGACAACATTATGACTACACTTGAGTACGCAGTCGAGTACGGTTTCTTAGATTCAGGGATTCCCTACGATCAGCGCAAGGAAATTATCGGAGAGTTAGCAGATATTATGTTGGAGCGATTATTCGCTCTGCCGGCCAGTGGTTGGCAAAAGGTTTTTGAGGCTGTAGGCAATGCTTTGCAAACCAAACATCTAGCTATTTACAGCGCTGATCCAACAGTTCTGGAAGTGATCGCTCGCAAGGACTGGGCTGGGCGAGTGTTTCCAGGTGATGTCGACACCTTGATGGTCGTTGACGCTAACATGGCTAGTTTGAAAACTGATCCTGCAGTGCAGCGGACAATTGATTATTCAATCACCCGTGATGCTTCTGATAAATTAGTTGGTCGAGTTGATATTACGTACGATCATACTGGAGACTTTGATTGGAAGACCACGCGCTACCGAACGTACACTCGAGTCTATGTTCCGTTGGGAAGTGAGCTCATCAGCTCTGAAGGATCTTTGGCTAACGATAAGTTAAAGAACCCGGATTTACTTTCAGGAACAGTTGATGTAACTGAGGAATTAGACCTGACTGTGTTTGGTACGTTTACCTCAATCGAGCCAGGTGAGAGTCGGACTTTGTCTTTTGAATACTACCTGCCAGACAGTGTGGCTGAAGCTGTAGACTTTGGGGTTTATGAGCTGGAAGTGATCAAACAGATCGGGGCTGCAGCTCATGATTTACAACTCAATTTTGACTTTGACAAATCAATCAAAGCAGCGTACCCTGGGGAGGAACCAGATCAGTTTGGTGATGATCGCTATATCGTGAACACCATTCTTGATCAGAACAAAAAGTTTGTTGTTGAGTTCTAGTTGACTCCTACCCTATGTTTCAGAAAAAAATTGGCATTGACCTTGGTACTACAACCGTCCTCGTTTTTATTCCCAAACGAGGAATTATTATTCACGAACCTTCGGTCGTAGCCATTTCTCAGATCGACAAAAAAGTTTTAGCTGTTGGAAAAGAAGCTAAGGACATGCTGGGACGTACTCCAGACACGATTGTTGCTCGTCGCCCGCTCAAAGATGGGGTGATCGCTGACTACCGAACTACCGAAGCCATGCTTCGTTATTTTATTAACAAGGCTCTGGGTGGTATTCGTATTTTTCGGCCAGAAGTGATGGTCGCAGTTCCTGGGGGGATCACTTCCACTGAACGTCGGGCCGTGATCGACGCCACTATGGCTGCTGGAGCTAAGGCGGCTTACATTATCAAAGAGCCGATCGTAGCTGCGATCGGAGCCAACATTCCGATCGGTTCTCCAGCTGGACATATGATTATTGATATCGGTGGAGGGACTTCAGAAATGGCTGTGATTTCGCTCGGAGGCATTGTAGCTTCTGAGTCAGTCCGCATCGGTGGTGTTAAGTTTGACGCAGCCATTAGTGAATACATCCGCAAGAAATACGGTTTAGCTATTGGTGAACGAACAGCCGAGCAAATAAAGATCCAAATAGGTTCGGCTATGTATATGGAAGATAAACTGGCTATGGAGATTAAGGGCCGAGACATGATTTCTGGTTTACCAAAGATTATTGAAGTGACTTCTGATGATGTGACTAACGCGATTCAGCACGAGCTAGAAGGAATTATCGACACTGTTAAAGATGTTTTGCAAAAAACTCCACCAGAACTTTCAGCAGACGTAATGGACAAGGGAATCGTCTTGTCTGGCGGCTCTTCTCAGCTACGCAACCTGGACGAACTGATCGCTGAAGCTACTGGTGTTCCGACCTATGTCGCCGAAGACCCACAGCAGTGTGTGGCCAAGGGAACTGGAATCGCTTTGGAGAATCTTGAGGCTTACAAGCGCAGTATCTTTACTTCGTGATACAATAAGGAGGATATGATTATTGGAATAGACGCCACTGCGGCAAATAAGCAGAAACGTACCGGAGTTGAGTGGTACGCTTATCATTTGATTCAAGAGTTTAAGAAACTTCCCATCGCTCAGGACGATCGGGTTGTTTTGTATTCAGCTGGTCCTTTGCAGGATGATTTAAAAGATTTGCCAGAACGTTGGGAAGTGCGAGTGCTGTCCTGGCCTCCTAAGAAAGCCTGGCGCATGTTCCGGTTGAACTGGGAAATGCTACGTCGCAAGCCTGACGTGTTATTTGTTCCAGCCAACAAGCTGCCGTTTTTCCGCGGCCGCAGAACTATAACTGCCGTGCATGATATTGGAGCAGATCGTGTGCTTCAGGTGTATGAACCCAAGGTTCGTCGTCGTGTGCGCTCAGCCACCAAGCGAGCGGTCAAGAAAGCAGATCAGATTTTGACCATTTCTGAGTTTACTAAACAGGAGCTGATCGATGTTTACAAAGTTCCAGCAGATAAAATTGTTGTCACCTGGTTGGCTGCTGATACGGATCGATATAAACAGATGCGAAAAGATGATATCGCTCAAGTGTTAAGTAAGTATCGTTTGGGAACTTCTTATCTTTTTCACATCGGTCGGTTAGAAGCTAAGAAAAATATTATCACTTTGATTAAGGCCTATGAGATGTTTAAGAAGCAGCGCGGGGTAGGGGATCCGTTTGAGTTGGTTCTAGCTGGTAGTCCTGGATTTAAGTTTTCTGAGATCAAAAGATTCCTTGATGCTTCTGGGGTCAAAGATTCAATTCGAGTTTTAGGACACGTGCCAGAAGAAGATGTGCCAGCACTGATGAATGGAGCGACTTTGTATCTGTTCCCGTCTTGGTATGAAGGGTTCGGTATTCCCTTGCTTGAGGCTATGGCTTGCGGCACAGCAGTGCTGGCGTCTGAGGCCGGGGCGTTACAGGAAGTGGCTGGTGAGGCTGCTGCATTTGCTCATCCACGAGAAGCCCAGACCTGGTCAGTCAGAATGAGTGATTTGGTGTTTAATGCAGCTAAGAGAGAGGAGTTAGTAGAAAAAGGTTTGACTCGAGTGAAACAGTTTTCTTGGAAAAAAGCAGCAGAACAGACTTGGGAAGCTATCCAGAGCTTTAAATCACAAAAAACAAGCATCAAAAAACAAAATAAAAAATTAGATCATGATCCTAATTTTCTTGATGCTTAGAAGTTTGATATAATAATTTTTGTATGGATGAATTAACACGAGAGCTAACCCATTTAGGGCTGACTGCTAAGGAGTCAGCGGTTTATTTGGCTGCCATGGAGCTTGGTCCGTCTGTGGCTCAGGACATTTCCAAAAAAGCCAAAGTTAACCGAGCCACCACGTACGTCATGATTGACTCACTCAAAGGCCGCGGCCTAATGAGCTCGTTTACTAAAGGTAATAAAAAGTATTTTTCTGCTGAATCTCCAGATCGATTACTTTCAATGATCAGGCTTCAGCGTCAGGAACTTGAAGGTAAAGAAGCTGAGTTTGAGCAAATGCTCCCTAAGCTGCTAGCCCTTTATAACGTCGAAGGCGCCAAGCCTCAGATCCGTTTCTTGGAAGGGATGGAAGGAATCAAGACGATACGAGCGGAAGCACATAAATTAAAAGGCGAAGCTTTAGAGATAGTGCCCCTTGATGATGCGTATGATTTTGTAACGCGAGGTCATCAGGTTTCTCACAGCGAACATTATAAAGCTGTTAGAGATGAAAGTTTAAAGGCCAGGGCATTATTAGTTGTTAAGGACAAGAAGAAGCTCGAGGTTGCCACCAAAGGAATGAAAAATATTGAGGTTAGAGTTATACCATATGATCTATTTCCAATTCATGGAGAGATTACTATTCGAGAGGATAGGGTGATGATGTTTTCTTATAAATCTGCTTTAGTTTCAATTGTGATTACAAGTCAGGAATTAGCAGATACGATTAGAGCTTTGTTTGAGTTGGCTTGGAAAGGGGCAGAGAAGTATCCGAAAATGAAAAGTTAACAAACAGGAAAGGAGCCATCAGATGACAGCTCCTTACGCAAGGTATGTAGACGACCCTCAGTGGGGTCGTTTTCTTTTCAGAAAGATCATGTCTGTATTGTCTGCCGGCTTGACCGATAAAAGTCTTGGGTCAGCCGGCTAGATACAGCTTCCGAAGGGGCAGCGGGCACTCCTGGTACCCAGGGCCTCGTGACCCTTGCTGTTGACGCCGCGGCTCATGGGGTCGTGGTTGCCGCCGTGTGTCGTCAAGACGAGATCGACTTCGATGTCGTCGAAACCCCTCATGTGGGGCATCATGGCCGAGCTGTTACTGCGCTCTGCTCGGCAATGGCTCGTCATATCTTCGGTGCTGTTGGGAAGAGACATCTTCGATCCTCCAAGAGGACCTCTGGTCGCGGTTGTCGTTTCATAACCCGCGACACGGGTCCTGGAAAGCTTGGCGCTTTCAGGCTGTATTCCGCGCGCCAAGAGATCAGTGCGGAACAGGGCATAGTAGCACGTGAGTTAGATATTGTCAAGAGGGACTAACAACCTGTTTGGCTAAATTTAGCAAAATAAGCTCATTTTGAGCGATTTTGTCAGCCAAGTCTTGACAGGATTTGAATGATATGATAGGTTTGTAAGTCCTGAAAAGGACAAAAGCGGGAGAGAGTAATGCAAAGACCCCAAGGATGTGTGAACTATGTTTGCATGTATCTGAGGGGTTCTTTGTTTAAGCAAAAACACCCGAGTTAATTCTCAGGTGTTTTTGTATGTGGAGAACGATGTCGGTCGTACTCCACAAGGGGATTGAGTTGACGCAGATACGCGTCTAGTGGTGGGGGGTGCGGCGGGGCTGCCGCTGCCGACGACGGCGGGGCCGGGACGGGACCTTTTCGCCAGGCTCGGCGTTCAGCAGCTCCCAGGCGTCTTCGTAGGCCCGGAGCTTGGCGTGTGACGGGATCTTGTTGTCCGGATCATGCTCGTCCAAGGTCTGTCGGTATCCGGCCTCGGTGTGTAAGGCGGTTTCCACCATGCCTCTGTCCGCCTGACCGTTCTTGACCTTCTGGGCCAAGGTGGGCATCTGGCCGACCGTGGCCTTCCAGAACGTATGCCGGATGGGTCGCATGATGTCACGCATGGACGTGGCCAGAGCCAGGGCCTGTCGGTTCGAGAGATCCAGCAGAATCTGGGTCAGGACGTCCGCGGTGTTCTCTCGGATATCCTGGGCCCTGACCTGGTCGTCCTTGCCGCGATCCTGGTTGATCCGCGCTGCCAGGGCTCCAGCTGCTCGCTTCTTCTTGCTGGTCGACGGCAGGGCCTTGCCGAGATCCAGGATCTCGGTCACCAGGCGCTGAACCGGCCGGGACAGGTACTGGCGGCGGGGAGCGGGCGTGGGCTTGGGCGGGGGTGCCGGGGAGTCGGTGCTCTGACCACCGAGCTTGTCTGCCAGCTTGGCCAGGTCATCCTGCTCGGCCGGGGGCGGCTGGAAGCTGGCGACCTGGTCGCGCAGGGTCTTGGCCAGCCGTTCGGCCTCTTCGTCCGACAGCGACAGCAGGACCGTGGTCAGGGTCTGCTGGGTCTTGTGCCGGATGGTCTCACCCGTGACCGGATCACCTTCGTCACACTGGACGTTAATGATCTCTGCCAACGTGGCTCCCATGTCTAGCTTCTGCTGTTCGGTGCTGAGGCGCGCGGCTCCGAGATCCAGGATCTCGGTAACTAGGCGGTAGACCGACCGCGACAGGCGCTGGCGGGTGGGGGTGGGCTTGACGACGGGCGCGGGTGTGGTCTTCGGCGCGTTCTCGGCCGCCGTGACCTTCTTGAGGTCGACCAGGGCCCAGTCCAGTCCGTTGTCATGGGTGTAGATCAGGGCGCGTCCGGCGGGCGGCTCGTCGTCCAGGTCCTTCAGTCGCAGCGGAGCACCGGGTTTGACTGTCGGTTGGACGATGGAGTCCGATGAATCTGGTGTACGCATCCTGGCCAAGGCGGCCACGAGCTCTTCCAGACATTCACGGAGCAACTTCTGTTCTGGGGTTTCTGCGCTCATTGGGCCTCCTTCCGGCCATGTCTCGCTGTGCGAGTTCGGTACGTCCGTAGTGTGTCGATTGAGCCATCAACACCGGACAGTTAAATGCGAAACAGCGGCCAGAAATAGGCCACCACTTTGATTTGGATATTTGTTTACAGTTCCCAGTTATCAGTTTTCAGTTATCAAAGACTGACAACCGGTAACTGTAAACTTTTTTAAAAATCGCTCAGAGGGCACGAGCGTTAGCTCATGAACTCAATTGCGCGGCGGGGACTCGAGAGTCTTGTGTTGAGTCCCCGCCGTACGTCGCACGTTGGCCGATCTAGGCCATGGGGTTGAAGTCGTCGATGAAGGACCACTGCATCTTGTGGTCGGCCCACCAGTGGGCATCGTCCTCAAGCTCGAAGGCGTGCATCAGGCAGGTCCACTGCCCGGTCACGGTCCCGATCTCCTCCGTGTGGTCGTAGGACCGCAGGCCGTCATCGGTCTGCAGGTCCACGTGCTGCATCGGCACCGGCGAGCCCTTGAGCTCGATGGTGTCGTCGGTCCAGACCACGCGGACGCAGGTCTCGCCGTTCTCGTCCTCGATCAGGCGGACCCGGTAGGGGAAGCCGTCCAGGCCATCCTCGTAGTCCTCACCGTGGACCGGGAATCGGTCCGTGTTGATCACGACCTCCGGGGTCACGGTCAGGACGCCACGGGTGTAGCGCAGCGTGTTCGGGTGACGGTGAACGAAGCTCAGGAACAGGGTCTTGTTGCTCTCGCAACCCATAGGAAACATCCAAAACCGCTCGTAAGCGGCGTCCATCTTCTACGAATGACTAAAGTCGTTGACCGACTTCCATCGCAGGGATCGGGCGTAGGCCCCGTTCTCTGTGGACTACTAGTGACAGGCAGACAATTAATGTTCCGCCCAGGACGCTAAGGATAGCGGGGAGAGCTTTCCTCAACGTTCTAGGTAGAACTTCTCAGCCAACTTGTTGGCGTCATGTCAGAACGGGAACAAGTTCCCTGAGAAGAACAGATACGCTCAGAGGGCACGAGTTTTCTCATGCACTCATTGGCGGCGACGGGATATCCCGAAGAGTCTCGGGGCCCGCCGCAGAAAGGTTGTCACCTTCGCCCAGCGCTCTAGGAGCGCAGCCACGGTCTGGGCTTCATCAGGCCCACCCCCAGAAGAAGGGGCGTGATGATGAGGTAGACGGTGACGGCGATGGTGAGGAGAGGGTGTTCTCCACCCATCTCCATGTAGAGGGCGTAGAGCCTGATGTAGAGATCGATCAGATTGCTTTTCATGAGATTGCCTTTCGTTGTGCTGGAACCGATTTGAACGGACCAACTGTTGATCCTCTCAAATCGGTCGCTGACAAGTGCGGTCAGCGGCGCCGTGGGTGATTACTCACCAAGAGTTTTCGTTCCTCTTACAGGTTCCCGGGAACCTGTCACAAAAGTGTCCGGGATCGCAAGGTACGAATTCGTTCGTGCGTATGCACAGGCCCGTAAGCCTTACCAGACCGACCGAAATCGGTAAATGTCTACTTACTCTCTACACTGTCAAACCACTCGTTCTCGTTCTGCCCCGCTCTTTACCAGCGGCGCTCGCGGCGACCCTGCTCGGTCTTCTGGTCAGAGGGGCTGTATTCCCAGTTCGGGTTACCCCACTCCTTCAACCAATCATTGATTGATTTGCAGACCAGCTCGTATCCTTCCGTTTCGCAGGGGTCTTTACCGAACCACTGCGTACGTCTCCACGGCATGATCGAGCTGTCAGAGTTGATCGTGAGGCCCCAGTGGTCTACACCGATCTGCTTCCCCTTGTCCTTGCCGAAAGGGCAGAGGCGGGGAGCCTTGAAGGCGATCATCTGGTCGCTGACCCGGATCGTCTCCGGATCTGTCGGGTACGGCTCCAGATCGCGCATCCGGAAGCAGTTGCGGGACCACATCCAGGTGACGATGTTGGCCCGGTCCTTGCGGGTGGGCATCGGGCCGCGATAGATCCTGACGATCCCGTCGCGGCTGAGCTGCATGATCGTGTTCGGCTTGAGTTGCCTCATCGTAACCTCCCTAATGGGCGGTCCATTCCGCCCAAGACTTTGGGGATGTTGAATTCCTCAAAGTCTTGGACAGAATTGGTTGTAAGGTTTTCACTCACAGTTCACGAGCCTTAGCTCATGAGCTCTGAGATCGACGGGAGCCTCAGGGGCGGGTTCCCGTCGGAGAGACGATGATCGAGTGGTGACGAGACTAGCTCGCCTGATCGTCGTC
>CAYZPO010000003.1:26921-32962 GCA_964480695.1 uncultured Gammaproteobacteria bacterium
CGGCCAGGCCCTTGGCGCCGGCATCCTTGATCACCGGCGTGATCAGGCCGTCGGTCGTGGCCACGGCCACGGCGTCCGTGGTCTCCACCTCGGCGACCTCGGGGCCGTAGAGATGGTCGGCGGCGGCGTAGGCCACGTCGGTCGGACCGCGGCCGAAGTTGCCGGTCGCGCCGAACATGGTGCCCATCAACAGGGCGGCCAGGGCCAGGCAGGCCATGGTGGGGGTGGCGTTGAACAGGATGGCGTCGATGATGCGGGTCATGGTGTTCTCCTCGTGCGTCCTCTGCGGACGCCTGGTGTCTACTGAGCTTCTGCCCATGACTCTGAAGAAGGTCGAATTCTTCAGGGTCATGAACAGAATTGGTTGTAAGGTTTTCACTCACAGGTCACGAGCCTTAGCTCATGAGCTCTGAGAGCGACGGGAACCCCAGGGGCGGGTTCCCGTCGTACGTGACGTCGATCGAGGTCCGGATACTAGCTCCGGTGATCGTTGTCGGTGGACGCGCTGGCGTCCAGGGCCTCGGCCTCGGCGGCCTCCTCGGCGGTCAGGCCGCCGCCGTGCTCGATGATGGTGTCGAACATGTCGGCGGTGGTGCGTCCGGCATCGTTCATCACGAACATGCCGGCCACGATCAGGGCCACGGCCATGCCGCAGACGAGGATGATGGGGGCGACGGTGCGGAACAGGCTCGAGAGATGGGACATGGTGATTCCTCCAGGTGTTTCGTTGCGGGCGTCATAGCGACCGCGCGGCGGTGTTTGTCTGGGTGTTCTGCCCAGGACTCTGAGGGGATGGTGGAACAGTGACCTATCGCAAGCGATTGGTATGCTCCATGACGATCTGAGGTGTAACACGAGTTAGCGCAGGGCCAAGTCATGACACTTGATCATCGCCGTACCTTTCCGGCGGAGCCTTCCAGGTAACGGTGGTTCCTCCTCAGAGTGCTGAGCAGAATATTTAAGGTTCTTTTGCTTAGGAAACTGGGAGTAAGTGAGAGCTCAGTGACCACTGCAAGCAGTGATATAAGCTCATGAGACTTAACTTTGCTATAGAGCAAGCTTGCGCCTGGTCTGATTAAGCATTTAAGCCTCGCCGCACCCCTCGGAACTAAGTCCTACTGGTAACGGTTTACTCTCCCCCCAGATTTCTGAGCAAAAAAGCCGTTTGTAATGTTCCTCAATAAAGGGAGAAACACCGCAAACGGCTTTCTTAATAACAGCCTTATTTAAGCCTCGATAAGCTTAAGCTTGGCTGACTCTCTCCCCGTATTTAGTTGTTTGACCTGCGGCTTCGACCCCGCGTACGGTCATGTGCTTTTTTGATCTTTGTAAAACCATTATAGCACTTATCCACAGGTTTGTCAAGGGCTAGACACACTTGGATTTGGCTAGTTTTAGCACAAAATCAAAGGTAGTTTTTAGCTAAATTTAGGTAAAAAAGCAAAAACAACCTGCTGGGGGAGAGATGATCAACCGAGGTTGATCGTGCAGGTTGCTTTGCTTCGGGTTTCCCCGAGCCAAGACCGCGATTTGTTGTCGTGTTCTTAGCTCGAGGGGCGTCAGCGACGCCCCGAGTGAAGGTGGGAAGGAACAGCGGCTCTTATCTGACTCGGCGAACAGACCGCAGATATTCGAGCTTAGCTCGTTGAACCTCACGCTGATGCTGGATCCAGGCCAGCTCCATGATGGTATCAGCGGTTTCCTGAAGGGTCTGGGCCTGCTCGTTGACCAGGAAGACTGGCTCACCAGCCTGCTGGCGGGCGAAGAATTCGTTCAGCTCCGCTGAACGATTCAGGAAGGCCTCGAGCTCCAGAACGTCCCGAGGACCGTGGGCCAAGACAGAGGTCTGCCCAGCCTGTTCCAGAGACCGAAGGTCCTGAGCAGTCAGAGCGTGGATACTCGTGATTTCCATGTTCGTCTTCTACCTCAACGTCAGCGGGGTTTAAATGGTCGGCAGGCTGGGAATCGAACCCTGTTTCTTTTGGAGGAAACACCCATCTCTTGGGAGCCTGCCAGAACGGTGGGAGAAATATCCCGCCTGAAGTCACAATCGAGATTATGTTTTCAGGTGGGATCCGTGAAGTTGACCAGTCACGGGCTGGTTATCTGATAGGAAGTGAAAGGACAGGAGCTGGTGGAGGAGAGATCTAGATCAGGGGCAGGGGGATGAATCCGGTGAAGAAGCCAATCACGGCGCACGTCCAGAGAAAGGTCATCCCCAGGCCATGCATGTATGCCGTGAAGAACACGGTCTGTCTTCGGAAGAATGGATCATAGTCTTCACGGATGCGGCTCTTCCAGTATCCGTCGGACCATGGACTGAACCGCAGACGCAGATTCAGGTTCGCCTTTTGGCCGTAATACACGGCCACCCCAGCCAGGGCACAAAGGGCTGTGTAGAGGACGGGGTAGACCGGCAGTAGCCAAGGGGAGAGAAGTGAATTCATGCTCGGGCTCCTTTTTCGGGCAAGGTATCGCTGTGGGCTGGTACTCATTTCAGGAGCTGAGGTTGCGAAATAGGCTCGTAAGCTCAGCTCCTGGGGTGTCGTGTTTAAGGTCTCACGACACCCGAGATGGGGATTGGTTGGTAGCGGTCGCTACCGAGTGCGGCGGGCTCGGCGACGTGCGTTCTCCATGCACCGAGTCAGGGCCTGGTCACCGGAGCGACCACGGCGCGACGTGCGCCCGCGGCGCGGACCTCGATCCGAGAAGATCGGCTCGCGCAGGGCGGCTTCGACCTCCTGGACGCTGGCGAGGTAGCGCTTGCGCTCGGCACTGAGCCTGGCCGCCTTGTCGGCCGGATCTTCGTCGACGGTGGACTCGTCGTCCACATCAGCCTGCTCGGGCAGGGTGTCGTTCCGGGTGATCCGGACGACCTTCCCGCTGCGGCGGGCCAGGATGGCCTGACGACGGAGCTCTCGCTGATTCACAGGCGCGACTTCCTGGGACTGTTCTGCGGTTGCGCTGGGCATTTTACCCCCTCTATTAAGCGCGTTTTGAAACTCTAGCTTCTGGACAAGATGTTGGTTATAAGTAAAAGCCGGTAGCTTAGATTAATCAAGGGATTAAGCCAAACTATCGGCTTTCAAAAATGTCTCTCACCCCATTTATCCGGCAACCGCCGGGTTGGTCTAAATTGTGAACTGACTAGGATACCACAAAATAACGGTTTTGTCAATCCTTAGAAATGGCAAATCCACCCAAGGGCGGGTGGATCGACGTGAGATGTATTCTCGCAGAAGCGCGAGTTGTGGAATAAGGTGCGGCAGGCGGCGTGGTCAGTGCGGTAGCTACTCGATGTAGCGGGCGATGACGTGTGGCCGGGCGTTCCCACTGATGGCGATGAACGTCAGGCAGTAGTCACCGACCGGAAACCCGTTCTTGGTGGGAACCAGCCCTTCGACCTTGGGGATGTAGCGGCTGAAGGTCGTCCCGGCGATCTCCGTATTGCCGTCGAACCTCAGGTCGCTGTTCATGTACTCGGTGCTGCAGTCGACGTTGGTCTCGAACAGGTCGCTCTGCTCGATCAATACCTCCATCCTGCCGGCGTCCAGGGCCACCACCGTGAAGTAGTTGATCCCGCTGTCCAGGTCGAGGTGCGTGTCCAGCGACTGCGCCAGGCTGACCTCCTCGACGTCCTCCGGCCCGTCACAGCCAGCGAGCCAGGCAGTGGACAGAGCGATGATCGCTCCGACGATAGCGAGTCCGATGATGTGTCTGTTCTTCAAGATGTCCCTCTCCTTCTCCCTCATCCGTTTGGTTTGTTTTCGGATGGTTGGTTGACGTTGTTCCGGCGCAATTTTATCTGATCATACCGGCTTTGTCAAGCCTACCCTTAAAACAACAAGACCGCACCAGAGCATACGACCTTGTTGTCCTTAGCGAGGGACACCGGGTCGCAGGTGCGGTCAGTCGAGTTGGACCTGAAAGCGGATCTTCTGGTCCGTGTTGGAGAGGTTGTCCACGGTGACCCTCTGGGCGAGGGCGTAGTGGGGGTCGTCCTCCGTGACCACCAGGAAGGTGGTCTCGTACTCCTCCATGTACTCGTACGAGGAGTCGAGCGAGGAGCTGACCGAGATCTCGAAGTCCTCGATGTCGCCGTGGTAGGCGTCGAAGACCCGGAACTCGTAGGGGGCGATGGCCTTGAAGTCTAGGACCACGATATGTCGCCCGCACTCCGGCACGTCCAGGGTGAGATCGACATCGCTCCCTCCGTACAGGATCAGGGAGGTGTCGAGGGTGTCCCCGTAGCAGGGGTCGTTCTCGACCTCCACGATCTCGGCGACACAGCCGCTGGTCAGCAGGATGATGGACAGGGCGATGAGCAGGTTCATGAGGTGCATGGGGGATTCCTTCGTAATGGGTCGCATCAGCGCGACAAGAAGAAATACTACCACAAAAACAGCCTTTTGTCAATCCAAAAGACTGTCTGGCCAAGCTTAAGTTTAACTGATATAATTCATTCATTATGAGGCTTCAAGGATCCAAGCCGATTATTGGGCACCACAAAATTGTTGAATTTTTAGAGAAATGTTTGGCTGGTAAGCGGGTGGCCCAGGCTTATCTATTTTTGGGTCCTGAGAACGTGGGAAAGGGTACTGTTGCTCGGTGGCTGATTGAGCAATTGGTTGAACAGCCCTTGGAAACACACCCTGATGTTTCGATCGTGGTTCGGGAGCAGGACGAGAAAACCAAGAAATTGAAGCAAGCGATCTCGATTGAACAGATTCGAGCGCTGCGCGAGCGGTTGTCTATGTCCACTTTTGCTGGAGGCCAAAAAGCAGCCCTGATCGAAAATGCAGACTGGATGAGTACTGAAGCCAGCAACGCTCTTTTGAAAACATTAGAGGAACCGACTAAGGACACAGTGATTATTTTAACGGCTTCAAATGAAGCTCGATTACCGCAGACGATTCAGTCTCGATGTCAGGTGTTGCGTTTTGGGCTGGTCTCAAGTGAACAGATCGCTCAAGGTTTGGTTGATGCCGGAGTCGAAGCTGATCGAGCTCGTGGGATTGCTGAGCTAGCCTTTGGTCGTCCTGGGGTTGCTCAAGAATACGTTGAGAATCCGGAGTTGATGCAAGAACAAGAGGACGAGTTTGAACAGTTTTCAAAATTGCTGGTGCAGCCAGTATCAGCCCGCCTCCGTTATACAGCTGAAGTTTTGCCTAAAGGTTCAGATCAGCGAGCGATCGTGTCAAAAAAATTGTCCTTTTGGGAGCGGGTGTTGCATGAGAAGTTTTCGGACCAGGTCCAAGCCGGGCAAGGGGTCGACCATCTTGTACGAGCCCTTAAGACACTACACGCCAGTCGTCAGGCCTTACTTAAAAATACTAACCCACAATTAACCCTTGAACATTTTTTATTGAATCTTTAATTCTATGCGCAATTTTAAATTTCTTATTCCACTTTTTGCCATCGTTCTGATGGGTGCTGGTTGTTTAGGTTTTGGTGGTGAAACTTCAAGTAATGATGGTGGAGTATGGCGTTCAACCGACGCTGGTTTAAACTGGGTTCAGGCCGTGGCCTTTCCTACTACTAAGGGTGTAGGTTCCATTGCCACAGCTAATGTGACTGACATGGTTCTTGACCCACAGGATAATTTGACGGTTTATATTGGAACACGATCTAATGGTTTGGCTTTCACCTATACTGCTGGGATTAGTTGGATGCAGCCACGGGAAGCCGAACTGCAGTCTGGGATGGTGGTCGGAGTTGACGTTGATTCAGCAGACAAGTGTACGATCTATGCAGCTAAGTCAACCAACCTGACCAAAAGCACAGACTGTGCTCGAACTTTTGACACTGAACTGTATGTTGAAGCTCGTCCTGGGGTGACTTTGACTGACGTGGCTGTTGATTGGTACGACCCAAATATTGTTTGGTTAACAACCTCAGACGGTGATATTCTGAAAAGCCCAGACGGTGGTCAAACCTGGGATAATGTTCATCGGTCCAGCGGCAATATTTATGAGATCATTCTTGATAATAGTGACAGCCGGATCGTTTACGTGATTGATAGTAAAGCTGGTTTGAAAAAG
>CAYZPO010000004.1:0-23876 GCA_964480695.1 uncultured Gammaproteobacteria bacterium
TTCTTCTGCCACTTCTCCTTTTTCCTCACCTTCAGCTTCCTCTTTCTCTTCTTCAGACATTAAATTTTCTTCAGTAATAGAATCCCACCAGTAACCACTCCCCAAACCACGTTCTCTTAATTTAGAAATATATTCTCTAAGCTTTGATAAAAGCTCTTCTTCTCTCAAGCCCATTATCTGAGCTACGTCCTCACGCACCTCTTTACAATATAAAAGTTTTTTCGTAAATGGCAATACTCTTTGCGTATAATATCTAGCAAAATCTGGCCATAAATTTTCTCCCACATTTAAAGTCAACATCGTTAAAAGAAAGTTTGCCTGTAACTGATAATCATCAGTTTTCCCTGCCAGGGTAGGAGCAAACTCAGTTAACCAATCTTGGCTTTTAAGGTAATCTCTTACGTGTCCATTTACCGTAGTAGCCTTTCCTGTGAGTGCCTGTGTATAATGTGGGTGATTATATTCCAACAAAGTTATAGGTGGCCGATCGTAAAAATTGGGATCATCATAGGTTGTCTCTAACAATATCTGCAACGATCGAAAACTGCTTCTAGCAACACAAATAGTGGCAAATATGTATATTATCTCAACTATTATGACTTCGGGGATTGCAATAAGAGCAGTATAACCGGATCTCTTTTTTGTTAAATCAAACAACAAAGTCGCCACTTGAGAATATATATGCACCTGCTTTTCTGTACCATAAACACATATGGCTGCCCCTAAAATCATAAATTGATAACAACTAGCTTCCATTTTTGATATGGCTTCAGGGATTTTTTTTATATCCCGGCCTGCATGAATAAATATTTCTTCCCACTCCTCCTTTATTTTATACATCAAATCATGGCATAACTTCTCTAAAGCTATCTCCCCTTTTAGAGAAGGTGGTTTACCAGATGAATTAATTACAAAATCAGACGTTGCTTGAACTAAATCGTCTTTTTCTTTAATACTGAGATCAATGGTCGGTACTGGAAAAGTCGCATGTTCTAATTCAGGAGTTTTTGGGATTTCGAGTATTTCGGGTCTGATACTTAATTTCTTTTTAAAAACAGGAAGTCTTAGATCCCCCTCCATTTTGCCGGCAAACGTGGGAGTTTGAGTGTGGTGCCACTTTTCTTTTGCACGTGAGCCAACCTTATCAACAATTGGACTAAATATTTCCATCGCAGAAAAATCTTCTTGTGGCCTTTTCTTTTGAAGTTCTTGAAGGACATTATATGTAAAGAGTCCATTTTTATATTCTGGATCTTCGAGCGACAACTCGTCATCCTTACTTGCTGTAAATATAACACTTCCGTTACCCACCACGGTATTCGTAAAAGATTTCAATGTTTTAAAACTTTTCATGTTTGGAGTCGGATAACTCTTACCATGATCTTGTTTACTAGCAGCACCACTAAAACAAGAGTCTATAAAAATAAGATTGGTTTTAGATGCCAAGGATTCAAACACACTTTTAATGTGATCAATAGAAAGACAAGAATTTGCTATGTCGTGTGTTGCATCATAAGGAACCAGAAAGCTAAGGGCAACATTTTGGTCGTCAGGGTCTGCGACTAGTGCGCCATGCCCAGAATAAAAAAAGATAAAAGCATCATCAGGCTTCACTTCTCTCTTTAATTCTTCTCCCAAAGCCGTTTTGATCTCAGAAAAAGTTGCTTCCTGGTTTACTAGCAAACGGGCGTAACCTATATCAGCAATGTTATTCTTGAATAACGTAAAAAATTCTGTAGCATCTTTCTCGGCGAATGCCAAATTAGCTCCAGAATTTTTATGTTGTGAAACTCCAATTGCTATAAGATGATGCTTCATAAAAAAAATCTATTTTATTGAAAAACCAAACTAATCACTTCCTATCCCTGTGTGTAAAAGAGTATACCAACCCGGCCATTAAAGCAGCGAGGGCAGCGAGGGCGATTAATTTTTGGTGGCTTTGGAGGAACAAGGTTGAGACTCCGAACGCAGTGGCGACGAAGCAGTAAAATAATACTATGCGGCGTTGGGTCCAACCAAGGTCAAATAAACGATGGTGGAGGTGGAGGCGATCTGCTTTGAAGACATTACGGAGTCCGCCGACACGATAGCGCCGGACGATAACCCAGAACACGTCGAGAGCCGGGATTCCGATTACGAGCAAAGCAGTTGCAAGCTTACCGCCGGAGATCACAGCGAGAGTTCCTAACATAAAACCGACAAGAGTCGATCCCCCTTCCCCAAGAAAAATCTTGGCTGGGTTCCAGTTCCAGATCAAAAATCCAAGTAAGACTCCAAGGATAACAAATGAAAGCAAAGCTACATCTGGTTGATAATACGCAGCTGACAAAGACAAAAACATAATCATCAAAGTCCCGATGGCAGACACTCCGGTAGATAAGCCGTCGAGTCCATCAAGTAACTTGGTCGTGTACATCACAGACACAAGCCAGACAAATACCAGGATGTCAGAAACCCATGGTGCAAGATACAACACACCGCCGAACGGATTGGTCAGTTTCTCGATCTCAACTCCAAAACCGATAACAAGTAGAGCCGCGACAACCGGAAACAAAATTGTAATCTTCCCAGACAGGTTATATCGATCATCAAGATAACCGCCGATCATTAACACACCTCCGCCGAGCAAGAAGCCAATATAATGCTCGGTGTTAATTGCTCCGGACGTTAATACGTCGGATAGGTCCAATAAGACCAATAGGACCAATACGAACACTACATAAATTGCAAGACCTCCGAGGCGTGGTACAGGAGATGTATGAATGCGTCTGGCTTCATCAGGCATATCTATAATACCCTGCTTTTTTGCCAAAACAATAACGAACCTCGTGGCTAACCACGAGGCCCCAAGTGCAAGAAAAAACCATCCAAACCATTCAACAGGCATATTATTCGCTAAAAGCAGTCACTTGATATCGTTCAAAAGTTGTGTTCGATTCCAACCACGCATCAGCGTTCAGCCCGACCTTAACTGAAAGGGCTTCCATGAATTCCACGGCCGTGGCCATGTCTTCCCAAACCTGAGGTAAGAACGTGGCTGAGTTTGAGTTAACGGTCAGAATTACTCCATCTGTTCCAGGATTAATTGAATACAAAGAGGTTGTTTCTGGAGCAGTTAAAACAGAAACCTCAATATCAATCTCGTTCAGCTCTTCTGCTGTTACTGCATCAAAACGAGCATCCTGGGTAGCGGCAGCAATGGCATTATCACGCACAGCCAGGTACAACGCTTCCTGCGCCACGGTGTGTCCGATGCAGCCGCGTAATTCTTCTTCGATATTGAGCGTCACAAACGCCCCGGTCACTGCGGTCAGGAACTCGTCCTCAGGAACTTCTGGTTCGTAAACTGTACCCTCGTTAATATATTGTTCAATCGTAGTCCGCGCTAGGTCAAGCAAATAGTTCTCTTGCTGACTGGTAATCCCGCCGCTGGCGGGATCGCTCCCTTCAGTGTCTTCAGACACAACTGAGTACCCCACTGCTGGATAACCGATCACGCGTGAATCATCACCGGTCACGTCTCCGGTATGCTGGTAAGCCAGTAACGTCCGCGTCCATTCTCGTTCGTTAGCAATCAGATTAGCGATCAGGATTGGTTCGCGCCCACAAGCATCGATCTCAAGCATGTCTTCCTGTTCGCCTTCGATAATTAGTTCTAAAGTTTCCTCGTCGATCTCTACACACTCTTCAGCTGTTAGATAGTGCGATAGATCAGAGCTGATGATCAGAATAGTTTCATCGTCTAAGAGCTCATTGATTCGATCTGCGGCCAGCGCTCGTGTTTCCTCAGTCATCTGACCTACAGCCAAAGGAATGATCTCGATCTCTGGCCAGAGCTGCTGTAAAAACGGAATCTGCACCTCAATCGAATTCTCAGCTACAAAAGCGTTGTCGTTCTCAACAAAGACTTCGCTCTCGGGCAATTCCTGATTAGCATCAGCCAAAGTCACTTCACCCAACGGTGTGCGCCAAGCCTCGTAAGAAGACACAGCTACTCCGTCAAACAAAACGTTATGGGCTGGACCAAGAATAATGGCACGCTTGTAATCACCATCTGCGATCGCTTTGTAACCAAACCCGGCCACTGGACCAGAATACTGAATCCCAGCGTGCGGAACAAGTACGGCCTGCGTCTCACCAACCGCTTTCTGTTCAGCACCAACCACATACCCTGCCACCTGCTCTCGCAACAACTTACTTCCTTCAGGATAAAAACTTCCAGCCAGCGTGGCTGAACGAACCGACCGAGTGTCGGTTTCTTGGTTTGTTGGAGTCATATCCACGATATCAGCCTCAGGTTCAGGCTGATTCATAAATTCAAAAACTGCTAAAACCACAATGACCAAGATAATCAGGACAATTCCCAGAGTCGCAAAAAGCGATCCTGACTTTCCTGCCTTCTGAGCGGTCGGTTTAGGCTTAGCAGTAGCTTTCTTAATCGTCTTTTTTGGTGTTTTTTTAGCGGTTTTTTTCGTTTTTCGAGCTGGAGCCTTCTTAGGCTTAGCCTTGGTCTTTGGCTTTTCCGTGGCCATAATTTTGAACTCAAGATTTACGGGAGTACTCTACTACAACTCGGCAGCTTTTTCAATCTTGACTTGACCCCCAGCCTCCAAGACAATTGTATCTCGTCGTCCAACCTTTTCTTCTAACATAGCCTTGGCCACCACGTTATCCACGTCTTCCTGAATCACTCGACGCAACGGACGTGCTCCAAATTTAGGATCATAACCTTTAACAGCTAGTTCGCGTACAGCTTCGTCACTGGCTCGCAGATGAATCCCTTTAGCTTCCAAACGCTCAGCTACCTGATTAATCATCAGGTAGGCGATCTGTCCCACATCGTCCTGAGTCAATGGTTTAAACACAGTCACAGCATCAAAACGGTTCAAAAATTCTGGTCGATAAATACCTTTTAGTTCTACTTCGATCAGATGAGTCTTGATATCATCTAAAGATGTTCCCTTAGGAACCTCTTCCTGAATGTACGGAGTACCAGCATTAGAAGTAGCGATCAAAATAATATTAGTGAAATCGATTGTCCGTCCAGCGCCGTCAGTTAAGCGACCATCATCCATAACCTGCAAAAACAGATTCAAAATATCCGGGTGAGCTTTCTCTAACTCATCCAGCAACAACAAAGAAAAAGGATTCTGACGTACTGCCTCAGTCAATAAACCGCCTTCGCCTTTACGTCCGATCATTCGTTCGATACTATTCGGGTTCTGATACTCAGACATATCAAAACGAATCATCATATCTTCATCACCAAAATAAGTTTCAGCCGTGGTCTTGGCTAACTCGGTTTTACCAACACCGGTTGGACCTAAGAACAGGAAGTTAGCGATCGGTCGATTATCTGAACGGAGTTCAGCTCGCGCCCGGCGCAAAGCTGAAGCCACTTCTTCCACAGCCTCGTTCTGTCCGATCATGCGCTTATGCATTTGCTCTTCCAGATGTAACAACTTTTCCTTTTCTTCCTGACCAACCTGAGTCACTGGGATTTTGGTTTTTTCAGAAATGATTTCAGCCACGTCTTCTTCACTAACCACAGCCCCCTTACCTCGATCTCGAAAAACTGCCAGAGCTGTTTCCTGACAAATCTCAATCGCTTTGGCTGGAAGATAACGGTCATGAATATAACGATCAGAAAGTTCTACTGCCTGAGCTACTGCGTCGTAGGAAAAAATAATGTTATTCTTGTACTCGATTCCTCCGATCTTGGCTTCCAAAGTCTGAATGGCTTCATTAGTCTCGGATTCATCAACTGAAATTTTCTGTAACACCTGACCTAATGATGAACGTTCGATCACGCTGGTATACGCATCTGTTGTGGACGTGGCGATCAAAAAAGTGTAACCACGATTCAGGGCATCAATCAAAACCGAGGTCAGATCTACGGTCATTTCCCCGCCTGACGAAATTCCTGTCATCTCAGCGATATTATCAATCACCAGAACAATATTTTTAGAACGAGCCACTTCATTCAGGGCCATGAGTAAACGTTCTTGAGCCTTTTCTGGTGTTAGTCCGGACACCAAATGTGGAATCGAAATTCGCACCAATCGCTTGTCTTGTAAAATCTTTGGCACCCGTTCTTCTACCATTCGCTCCGCAATCCCATTAACTATCGCGTCCTTACCTACCCCTGGCTGACCAACTAAAACCACACTCTGATTTCCACCTTCAATCACCCGGAAAATAGATTCCATTTCCTGTTCGCGTCCAATCAACATTGGTAACCGTCCGTACACCGCCTCCACAGTCAAATCCTCAGACACCTGATCCAACAGCGGAGTAGCTACTGAAGTCATGGCTCGGTTCATGGCTCCGGTTGGTTTGCGCATAGCTGCTTTTTTATACTCCCGATGTCGACGAACTAATTTCTCACTAATACGAATCCAGGCTACAACGTTTTGCATTTCTTCCTGATCAACATCTAGATCATAAAATAGTTCCTGAATATATTCGTCACGATTATAACTTTCCATGAACAACTCAATTGCACTTACATTCTGTCGATTATGAGTATAAGCGTTTAGATAACTGGCCAACAATGTCTCTTCACTGGTCCGACTCAGTTTCCCTTTCCCTTTGGCTAAAAAATTTAGTCTCTTGTTCAAAGGTTCTTTAACCTGGTCAAAAGTTATTCCCAAACGAACAAAAATCAAAGACACCTGTTTAGTGGACAGGCTGCCAACAAATAAGTGAATTGGTTCGATTTCATGTTGGAAACGATGCGCTAGCTCGTATGCTTCTTCTACCGCTTTCATTGCTGGAACATTAAAAACTCGAGCAACTTCATTTTTATGTTTGCCTTTCAGATCAGCATCCGTGACTTCCACGATTTCAGGAACTGCTGCCTCATAAACCATTTTAGCCACTGTTGCCTTTTGTCGAGCAGCTTCAGACAAACGAAAATATACAAAAAGCCAAACTATGATCATGACCCAGAAAACAACTAAGACTGGATTTGGCTCGAACCAAAAATTAAAACTTAATAAATTCTGAACATCATTCTCAACGTAAACACCGTAAGCTGTCAGAAGCAAAAGCAGGACCCCAATGACCACTGAAACTAAATTAATCGCAATTGTTGTAAAATTGCGAACGCGCTTCAACACCAGCGACGCTTTGTCCACGCGCTCACCCCAGTGATAAAATTTGTCTTCTAACCAAAAACCGATCATAGAAGATAAAACTGATTCTGATCAAAAATCAAATTATAAATAATAAATAAAATCGCTCCTGGCAGAACAACAAGATACAAAACCATAACAACTAACATTAATAGCGACCACAAGATGAACAAGAGTCCTTTGCCTAGGATGACCACTCCGCGCATGAAAAAACTGATTATTCGACCACCAAATGAAGTATCACCGTACATTGGGACAAACAAGTTCTTCAGCCATACCCCAAGTCCAAGTCCTTGCCAACGGTTGCGAATAGAACCAAAACAAAACGCGGCGGTCTGTTTAAGGCCGCGCGTATACCACCAGAGCGGAAACTTAACCACCCCGCCGATCAGATCGACAAAAAAGTACTTTATCCCGATTACCGCGATATTCTGTGACATGTACGCTTATTATAGCAAAAATGCCTCAAGGCGACTAGTTGATAATTTAGCTAAAGGATTGACTTTCCACTATTCTTTTGCTATGATCAGTGGCCCTGTATCTTGCAGGAAACAAGTGGAGATATCGATGTACAAAGTCACGATGATTATTCTTGCTGCAGTCTGGATGTTGGGTTGTGGCAAAATCGAAGGACCGTTCATCGAAGATTACGTACCAGAACCAGTGATCTTTGAAGAACCCACCCCAGAGCCGACAACTCCGGAGCCATCAACACCAGCCCCGGTCGTGTGCGATCCGTGTGCTCCGCCTTACCAGGATGTGCGCGGACCAGTCCGTAAGTTCCATGTAGCCCTTGTATACAATCAGGAAGCACCAGAGGTAGTCCTTGACGGAGTTTCCGTCGGACAACAAGCTGAGGTTGTCTTCTCTGACAAGGAAGGAGAAACGTCTGGTCGGGTTGCTGTGGTCTCCAGTAAAGACCATTTCCAACTTGGTAAAGTGTTTCCTACACTTAAAAGGGGGCTGGGCACTGGATGGAACTGGTCTGCCGACTATGATCGGGGTGATGAAAAACAGTACGATCTGATCGTACTCATCCCATCAGTCGACAATCAGAGATTCTGTTTCGACACCTTGGCCACCTTCTAGTGGCCACTCTTCCCCAAACGCGTCGCCGCCCAAGTCCTCTGGACCGGGCGGCGTTATCGTTTAAACAAACTTTTATTTACCATTCAAGTCGAGTGGTGCGGAAAATGTCGTAATCTGGGATTTCCATTTTCCAAACTTCTTGAGCTGGGGTGTCTTGAGTAACCTCAACGATCTGAGCTGGACCCGAATTATTGCGTTGGCCTCCGGCCGTGACAAGAATATTACCGTTATCCAACAGATCAACATCGCCGACAAAATCTGTATAATAATCCGTCTCATACTGCCAGATCTGACGCGCAGTCATATTATTTTCGTCTAGCTGATACATAACAGCTCGACTGAACTGTCTGTCAGTCCAGGCTCGCTCGTTACCATTATCATAAATCAATATCGTTCCATCTGAGTGTAACTCTGGAGCGTGCTGAGCTGAGAACCAAACTACTCCTGCACCTGGATTACGATTGGAAAGTTCAAAATCTCCATCATACCCAAGCCGCCACAATACCTCTCCGGTCTTGTGATCGATCTTGATAATCCAGCTCTGAGAACGTAACGACATCAAGATACTGTCATCATCAGCAAAATACTGAATCCCATTAGCGTGAAGCCAATCCAAAGATCCATCATTCCTTGTCTGTTCCAAAGCCACACGATTAACATTAAGATGATCAAAAGCGCTCCAACGCCAGATCTCTTCCCCATTCTGATCCACCTCAATCAACATCTCACCTTTGATTGGAGCCACTCGCCCACCAGCCACCCAATCAACAGACATTTCCTGGGTCTCATTAGCAATAGCAATAAACGTTCCCTTAGGAGTAAAAGTTACATCGTGATGGATATTCTCTAAACCAAGATCATCAGCCGTGACCTCCATCACAGTCTTCCCTTTTGGAGTAATCACGCGCCAACCATTTTCAATATGAATCAGGTAATTGCCGTCTGGCATCACTTCCAGATCACAGTTGCTCCTAATCTCGTTATCTGGATCCGGATAGTGCCAAACCAGTTCTCCTGTTTCGTCATAAGCAAAATAGGCCGAAACTCCGGTCAGTTCTGGTCGGCCAAATGTATTGAGTCCAAAAACGGTAGCTCCTGACTGCATCAGTTCAGGTTCATGAACCGTGACCTCAACTTCTGGTAACCATGAAGGGGGTTCCAGATCATTAACCTGCCAGTACATCCGATACAACCCATAGGCCACCAAAGCCAAGACCATTAAATTAACTATAACCCCTAAAGTGATTTCAACTTTTTTTGTCATATAAATCTACTTTAAGTGCTCATCAAAGAAAGCCACAATCTGCCCAACATAATCCCAAAACATAGACCGATCATGTTCATATCCTTTAGCTTTAATAAACTCTGCCTCTACCCCGACATGACTTAAATTGATCATCAACTTTTGACTCTGAGCGATCGGAATAGTCGGATCCTCGTCTCCGTGAATAATCAGGAACGGTGGATCGTCTTCAGTAACATAAGCCACAGGACTGGCCGCAACCTCAGCGTCATGGCAATCGAAATTATTTAATGTACACCCGAGCAGACGCGACTCTGGAGAATCAGGGTCACGGTGATCAATCTTACAAAAATCAGCACAATCAGAATCAAGCATGGTTAAATCAACCGGACCGAACATATCAACCACAGCCTGAACCGAGCTGGACTGATCTAAGTGATCACCTAGCCCACCTTCCAGAACCTCATCGTTAGCAGTCAAACCAAGCATAGCTGCCAAGTGGCCACCAGACGAACTTCCGATCGCTCCGATCTTCTCAGTATCAATTCCATATTCCGCCCCATTTGCCCGCAACCAACGCACAGCCGCCTTCACATCATGCACTTGCGCGGGGAAAATAGCCTGATCGCTACTCCGGAAATTTAATGAAGCCACAGCATAACCAGCTAAAGCTAAGCGCTCACACATTGAGGCCTCGTTACTTTTATCACCTCCGCTCCAACCACCTCCATGTGTCCAAACAAGCAAAGGAACATCATAGCCATATCCTGAAGGACGATACAGATCAAGCTTCAAAGACACACCATCAGCCACGGCGTATTCCAAATCCTCGTAAATGACTGAAGTGTCTTCGGCCGAAGTCCGACCCCAAAACTGCCCACTAGTCTCAACCGGCTCGCCGGTTTCCCACTGAACGTATTTATCATAAACCTCGGGTAATGTAGCCCATTCAACTAGACCAGCGTTCACGTACGGCTCAACTGCTTGTAACCAGGTTTCGATCGCTGGACTTGTGGCCCGGCTAGCATTACCAATACTCCAAGAGACGTACATCATATTGATCTGATCTTCTTCTACCGCAGCCAAGGATTCTTCCAAAGCCACAATAAACCCATCAACGTCCTCTTGAGTCATTGGTTCATTGCTCCCAATTTCTTCGTTAATTTTATCATAGCCATACAACAGACCATCTGAAGCCAAATACACTAGCTCACCTTCTGAATCATGCTCTAACCAATCATCTCCGGTAGACATGCGCCAAGGGTTGATTCGATCTTCAACTTCTGTTGGAAATACGTCATGACATAATCCGGGATTCACGCAATCACGAAATTCTTCGGGCCGTTCTTCTTCTGGCATGGACATGACACAGTAAGCCACACCCCCTGTCGTAAACTGGTACCCAGCCTGAATAGCCGCCTCAACCCAGTCTAAGGTTGAACAGATTCCTGACACGTGCTGTGCCTCAACTCCAGAAGCTTTCTCAAAATCAAACTTCATTTCTCTGAGTATTTCGGCCATACTCTCCTGATCTAAACTCTCTCGCTCAACGTTACCACCAACATCAGCGTGCACACCAACCCCGTGTCCAGCAGCAGCTAACTCTCCCAAAATATTATCATTCCAATTACTTGATCCGCGAACAAACTCTGGACCTGCCTCAAAGGTTCCTTTGGCTCCGTATTGTTCCAGGGTGCTGGCTAGAGCCCGCGTCGCTGTTGCATGATCGTTAAAAGAATCCTCGTTGTCGACTTCAGCAAACCAGCCTTCAAGATGGATCATCATTCCTAGATACAATACCGGAATTTCTGTTGGTGGAGTTTCATCGGCCGGAGCTAACTGTCCTGGATATTTAAAATAAATTCCTGTTGCCATAGCAGCAAGGATAATCAGAGCAAGCAGCCCGGTCAAAATTATTGGTCTAGGTAAAAACATAGCCACACGTTTTTTATATTCAGAATATTGTTCTGGGTATAACTCTTTCATTTGATCTTCCTCGGCTCGGCAGACCAGGTACCACAGTGGCATGGCAGCCAACAGAACCACAAACCAAACCCAGGAAAAAAACAAAAGACCAAATCCGGTCAAGGCAATATACATCGCTAAGTAAACTGGATGGCGGGCTAAGCGATACGGTCCAGCAATGACTAGTTCTTTAGTAAACATTGGTCTAAAAATATAATATCCGCTCCAGATCAAATACAATACTCCGACCACGGCAAAAATAATTCCCACGACCATCAGGACACGGTCCTCGACTAACGCTGCCGGAGCTACATTATTATACTCTACCAAAATTAGAGCCAACGCAATGACCGCCCAAAGCGTTCGTGGCAAAAGCTCAACCACAAAATGTTTTTTGTTCATAAGAAGATGGGGGGGGTCAGGTCTTGATACTTGATATTAAGCTTAAAATCAGATATCAAGACCTGACCCCTTTGCTTAAAAATTGTTTAAATAATCCTGATTGGCGTGACAAGGTGTTGTACTTCCCTTCTTGGACAATCTGGCCCTTGTCAAAGACCAAAATTCGGTCTGAATTTTTTAAAGTAGTCAAACGGTGAGCAATCGTAATCATGGTCTTGTCAGCAAAAACTTGCTCAGTGTTCTTCTGAATGATCGCCTCGTTCGTATTATCAAGCGCTGACGTGGCCTCGTCAAAAATCAATACCTCTGGTGACTTTAGGATTAGACGAGCCAGAGCCAGGCGTTGCTTCTGTCCTCCACTAAGATTATTTCCTGCTTCAGCCACACAGCCATTAAACCCGCCTAGTTGATTTTCAATCTCATCTAAAATATTAGCTTGTTTAGCAGCTTGAATCAACTGTTCTTGAGTAACCTTTCTTGAGCAACCATAAAGAATGTTCTCTTTGATCGATCCTGAAAAAATGTACGTTTTCTGCGGAATGTACGCGATCTTGTCTGAAATCTGCTCGCGGCTCAATGAACTAAGATCTTGTCCTAGAAATTTTATTTGTCCTTGATAACCATGAAGTAGACGCAATAAAATCTTGACTAGAGTTGACTTACCACAACCCGAAGCACCAGCGACCCCGATCTTTTCGCCAGAACGAATTACAAGATCAATCCCGCTCAGAACCTCTTGTTTTGTGTCAGAATAACTAAATGATAAACTTTTGATCTCAAGCACATTCTTTGTACTCGACTCTGGACCTCCCTGCTCAGTCTGAAATGACTGATCTAATGGCTGTGTCATTAGCTCGTGTAGATCCTGGACTTTGATCGAGCTCTCATGTGCCTCATCCAAGATTCGATGAATCTCCCGCAATGGCCCGAGGACACTCATAAACAGAATCGAGTAAGTCAGGATGTCACCGTTAGTAATCGCTCCAGTCACAGCTAAGTAGATCGCAATACTGACTACCAGAACATAAAAGAAGGCCTCATTTAGATACTTAGTTGCATCGTAAAGCGCCATCCAGATATGGTGTTTGATTTCGATCTTGCGCAAGTCCTCAGAGATTTCTTCAACTTTACCGACCTCAAGATCCGTGGTGTTAGCCACACGGATCGTCTCCAAACCTCCCATCATCTCAACTACCTTACCATCAATTTTTTCCTTGCCTCGCAGCAAAGCCACACGAACTCCTTTTTGCGAAGCCACTTGTTTGATTACGATAAACAGTCCAGCAGGAATAACTAAAATCATGAACGAAGCCAGAAATGGCTTTTGATAGAACGCAATTGCCAGGGCAGCCAGAGCTGAAAAAAAGACTGGAAAGAAATCCAGGAAGCCGAGTTTGAGCAAACGAATCAAACCCTGAATTGAACGGAAAATTTTTCCGTGCAGTGCCCCGATCTGATATTTATTAATGAAATCGTTTAGATCTGTTCGCAAGAGTCGATCGATCACAGCCACGGTCTGTTTCTTCTCTGTCTGTGTTGCTACGTTTTCGACTAGATACTTTCGAAGTACAGTCAGGGCTTCTTTGGTCACCAGAATCACTACGATCAAAATCAAAAATGGAACAGCGATCTCAAATGTCGGATTCGACATCTCGATCATCTGATCCACAAAACGACCTAAGATAACTGCTGGTAAGTTAACTAACAAACCTGCGGCCAACATGATCGCCGTTGCCACACCTAAACTGATCTTCTCATTCCTGTGCAATAAACCAGAGACTCGCCCTAAGCCTTGAAAAATTTCTTTAAATTCTTGAAAGAATTTCATACTTTAAAACAAACCAAGCTCTTTTGACTGGTCTAATAATTTTTTATAAATAGCAAAAAGTGTTGGATCGTGCTCGGCATACTGTTTTTTGTTATTGGCTACATTCTCAAACTTTAGATCATGCTCCCGCCAAGCTTTTCCGTCAGAACAGATATTTTGCAGAATCGGTTGCAACTTGTCCAACCCTTGAACATACTTGGCTTCTGGGGTCTCAGCGGCCTCATATTCCTGATGCAAAGCCATGTACTCTTGAGCTAAATCATCAGGCAGTTGCTCGGCCAACTTCTTCATCGCTCGAGCTTCCCGTTCGTCCTTATCTGCTCGCCCTTTTTGATCATAAAAGAAAGTATCGCCGGCGTAAACCTCAACCAGATCATGAATCAAAATCATCTTGAACATGTGTAGACGATCTAGTTCTGAAGGCAAGTCTTGATCAAACAACAAGAGAAACATTCCCACGTGCCAAGTGTGCTCTGCGTCATTCTCGTGCCGTTCCCCACCTGAAAGATACGTCGCCCGCTCAACATGCTTAAACTTCTCCACCTCCTTCAAAAAAGCTAAAATTTGATCCGTCCGGTCCATAGACTTTACTCTTCAGGGAGTGCCTCTACAGGATCAATTCCGCCCTCACTTTCTTTTCGAATAGCTGGCACCAAATCTCTGAAGGCTACACAAAGTAATTTTTGTTCAACCAGAGTTAAATCATGCCAAACATCAACCACCTGACGTACTTTACCTGATTCAACAGATCTGGCCCCAGTCCCATGACCGGTTAAATTATCCTGAGCAAGCTGCACTAACCACTCTCTAACAGCTTTAGCTTTCATATCTCTTTCAGCTTGTTCCCTTGGATCCAATTCCCCACTTTCTCTTGCTGACATAAATTTATTTTAAATTGAATTACGTATTTCTTTCATCAGCCGAAGATAAAAGCTGATGTTGTGAATTGTGGCTAAGCGCATGCCCAAAAATTCGCCAGTGGCAAAGAGGTGGCGGAGGTACGCTCGGGACGTAGTCTTACAAGTCGGACAGTCACAGTGTGGATCAAGTGGACCAGTATCGAACTGGAATTGTTCATTTGTTATATGGATAACTTTATACCAGTCGGGACTGACAGACTTTAGTCTGTCATTTGAATTGACAAACTGAAGTTTGTCATTCCCTTCAGGATTCCAAACAAACAACGAACCGTGTCGCGCGTTACGTGTCGGGATGACGCAGTCAAACATATCAATTCCGGAGTTAACGTAATGCACGATCTCCTCTGGCATGCCTCCGCCCATAAAGTAGCGAGGTTTATCTTCTGGTAAACGATCAGCACAGAACTCAGCAATTCGATAAGCGTCTTCTCGCTTTTCTCCAACTGAAAGACCGCCGATAGCGTAGCCGTCGAATCCGATATCAGTCAAACCTTTGATCGAGCGCTCACGTAAGTCCTCATGCGTGCCGCCTTGGATGATGCCGAATAATTTCTTCTCAGCCATCTTTGATGGCGTTTGATCTTCAGACCGGATCAGAGATCCGTTAGAAGAACTTCGCAAAGATTCTTCCTTGCATCGCGCCGCCCACTTCAACGACCGCTCCATGGCCTGTTCATACACATCGCGATCTGAGTCTCCGGGCACGACGTCATCTAACTGCATGGCAATATCAGATCCGATGGCTTGTTGCTGCATCTGAATCGACAACTCTGGAGTCAACTCAACCTCAGCCCCATCAATGTGAGACTTAAAAACCACTGAATCATCAGTGACTTGCACATTTTGGGATTTGTTATTTGTTGTTTGAGATTTTCCAGCAAGTGAAAACACCTGATACCCGCCGCTATCAGTTAGTATCGGGCCCTGCCAGCCCATAAGCTCGTGCAGGCCTCCCAAACGCTTCAGAGCCTCAAATCCAGGCCGCAGGAGCAAGTGATACGTGTTAGATAACAAAATCTGCGCTCCTAGCCCAGACATGTCAGCTGAGCTTAAAGTTTTAACCGCACCCTTAGTGGCAATGGGCATAAAAAACGGCGTCTCGATCGCTCCATGAGCAGTTTCGAGCACGCCCCTCCTAGCTTTACCCTGGGTTCCTTTAAGCTTAAACATGGATATATTATAGCACAAGATAGAAAACTGTCCCGCTATAAAAGCGGGACAATTTTTTCACATCTGTTTTTCTTTCCTTCGAAATCCCAGGACCTAGGAAAAGGTTATAAAACCCAGGTTGGGGGACCTCTGCAAAAGTCTCTTCCAAGATAAAGGCTAGATATTTTTTCTAGATGCAAGGAGGGGCGACGTAGGCGATATAACTATATCGTCGAGGAGGCCTGACGCAGCAGCTAGGAAAAATAGCAGCTTTTAGCTGGAAAGGGCTTTTGCAGAGGTTCCCAGAGGTTTATCGATTCAAGGCTACGGTTGGTGCTCCAGCAGCTACGTAATCTGGCGTGGTTGCAGGCACCATACCCAACATCTGAACTCGTTCATCGATCGAAGCTACAGACTTATTTTCTGCCACTTCCATCTCAAGGTGTTGGTTTTCTATACCGAGCAGCTCAATCTGGTCTTCTAGGGCACGGATCTGATATCCCTTAGTAGTTGCCCGATTGACCTGCACGATATACAACAGTCCAACGATTAGGATTAAGGCCAAAGCCACGAGATTAATCCAGGCTGTATAACGATCAATGCTCTGGATAAAAGTTTTTGTTTTCGAAAGCTTAAGCATAGTGACTATCTCATCCGTTCAGCTACGCGGAGTTTGGCACTGCGCGCTCGCGGATTAGTTGAGATCTCCTCTTCAGTCGGGGTGACTGGTTTTTTAGTGATTAATTTAATTTTGGTTCCATCAAGCTTTTTAAAAGTCTGCTTGACGATTCGGTCTTCTAGAGAATGGAACGAAATGACCGCAAGTCGACCGCCCGGTCGTAAAGTGCCAAGCGCCTGCGGCAGTGTTTGTTCGAGCGCGCTTAGCTCGTCATTCACCGCAATGCGCAACGCTTGGAATACACGGGTCGCCGGATGGATCTTAAAGTGCTTATTCCTTAATGGAGCGGCGTCTTTGATTACTTTTGCTAGAGCGATAGTTGAATTAATAGGCTCCTGCTGACGCGCACGCACAATAGCCGCGGCGATCTTGTGGGCATTTCGTTCCTCTCCTAGTTGTCGAAAGATCTGTTCTAGGTCCTGTAAGGACCAAGTGTTGATAATGTTGGCTGCAGTTAGTTCCTGATTAAGGTCATATCTCATGTCCAAAGGTCCCTCATTCCGGAAAGAAAATCCCCTAGCGTGGTCTTCAATGTGGACGGAACTAAAACCAAGGTCCAAAAGTATGCTGTCAGCCGGATAAAATCCCCGATCATAGGCAATCTGTTTGATGTTTAAATATGAGTCTTCAACGAGCGTAGCTTGAGATTTATATGAGGCCAATCTTTTTTTGGCACGCTCTAAATTAGCTCGGTCTTTATCAATCCCGAGTAATTTCCCCTTGGCCGTGCCCGGACTACGGGCGAGGCCCTTTGGTGAGATGCGTTCAAGCATAGTTAACGCATGTCCACCCAAACCTACTGTACCGTCAATGACGACCTGGCCTGGCTGAGGGTCCAGATATTTGACCACCTCCTCCAGCAGCACTGGAACGTGATCAAAGTTGCTCATATTCCTAATTCGCCAAGCTGTTCCGCGATCTGACCAGCATCCTTTTCAGTCAGACCTTTGTATTTATCCCAAACGTCACTGTTCCAAATTTCTAAACGATTATACAGGCCTGCCACAACAACACTTTTTCCTAGTCCAGCATAGCCTCGAAGATATTCTGGTAAAATAATGCGTCCTTGTTTATCCAGCTTAACGTCCATTGCTCCAGCTAACATTAATCGAGAAAAGGCACGAGTGTTGGCCTTCCCCAGGGGCAAATCAGCAAGTTTAGTGGCTAACTTGTCCCACTCCTCCTTGGAGAAGAGAAACAGCGAATAATCAAGACCGCGTGTGACCACAGCACCCTTAGCCAAGTATTTACGAAACTTAGCTGGGATGGCCATACGACCTTTATCATCAACGGTATGTTTGTATTCACCAATAAACATAGGAAGGCTTTAATCAAAACAAGCGGGTTCGACCTGAGATCATCAAGATCTTAAGTCCCCACTTTTCACCACTCTCCTCCTCTCTTCTTCCATTTTATACCACTGACTGACACGCGTCAACCTAATTTACCCACAAAAACTGTGGATAAAAAACAACCCCATTTGGGGGTCAGGTCTTTATATTTTACTTTCTATTTATTATAAGTACCACGAACAATTCTACTAATTGTTGAATCGGCTAATTGTAAAAAATTTCCAATATCTGTATTTGGATAACCACAACGCCTTTTGGCAAAAATAATCATCTGATTCCTTTCTTCTGTGCCCCTCACCTTCTCAAACAAATCCTCCAACGAGGGCCGGCCAACTATCCGCTCTGAACGTGGAATTTCTTTGATTTGTTCTGATTCACATGTTGTTGAATCTCTTAAATAATGAACGAATTGTGGGCTCCCTAAAATCATTCCCTTCTCTGTTTCCTCAAATGGAGATCTTTCATTCAACCCTTGTTCAACAAAATTATAATACTCCACTTGTGCCTCTTTCTTCTTCTCAGAAAAAAAGCTTAAAATCCAATCCGCACAAAGCCAGCCTGGACGTTTTTCATCCCCTACAGTTGCTGCAAAACTACTCCATGGCCATTCATTGGGATGTTTAACCAAACCAGCGCGCACAGCGTTTATCACCGTATATCGAGCCACCCGCAACAGATAGGGCTCCTTCTCGACTACAAAAGCTTTATAACGACCCTGAAAGAGATGTCCGACTCGGTCATTTCTTTTATTAAATCGCTGAGTATAAACACCGTTGAGATCACGCATGCCTAAGGATAAATTGGCATCAGGAGTTTCTATCAAAAGATGGTAATGGTTGGGCATCAGGCAATAAGCATGACAAAGCCAATTATGTGTTTCGATCGTTTCTGAAAGTGTTTTCAAAAAGCAATAATGATCCTTGTCATCCAGAAAAATGGGCTGTTTGGCATTACCACGGGTAGTAATATGATAAAGCGCACCTGGATATTCGATTCTTAATGGTCGTGCCATATTCTTGAATGATAGCATATATAAAATATAAAGACCTGACCCCAATGTGTATAAAAAAATCCCTAAAATAAGGGTATAATGGAACTACCAGGTCTGGTTGCAGGTGAGAAAGGACTGAGGCCATGAGCCACTTCCACTCCCTTCCCATTTCTTCCCAGACCACTCGGATCCCTGAGCCCCGACCCCTTCCTTTGAGGACGACTGCTCCAACGCAGGTGGTCAATACGTCCAAACAGTTCGGTTTCGGTGGATACGCTGAGATCGAGGTCCTCCCTCAGCTTCAGAAGCGTTTCCCTGGGATTCCTGGTCTTGGACAGTGACACAGGTGGTCGCGAGCATGATTGATATCACATCGTCTGCTCCATCTACCGGGTCTTGTCGTCTTTTCGCGACCGACGGGGTTTGACCCGGGCTGTCATGGTGACGGCCTGACGACCACTAATTCACTGCGCAACCAGACCTGGTAACTATTCTCCCGCGCCGCCCGCAAGTCTCCTTGGGCGGCGCTTCGTTTTATTTAATTCGCTCTGTACCGTTGATTTCGTTGATAAACTTAACCACTTCTCCATGAACCATCTTTTTCCAGCTCACATCACCATCCTTAATTTTTTGACGAACTTCAGTTGCACTCAATCCAGGGACCTCCTTGATATCACGAACATCAATTCCCTTTTTTTCAAAACATCCTTTAGTCCATTCATCGCCAGTCCAGGCACTTTTTATATCACCACACTGTTCTAACACCTGTTCCACCCAAACCCCATCATCATCTGCATCAGCCACCTCCCGAAACTCAATATCGTAACGCGGGATCAGATCCTCGGCCTGCAGCACGCGTTGAATCATATCTTTGCGTTCCTCCATGGTAAACGGATTGCGCTCAGTATCTGATTCCTGAGAACTCCCAATAGCAATAATAACCTTGTCACATAACTTAACCATTCCTTTAACCACCATTAAATGACCGTTGTGAAAAGGTTGGAAGCGACCGACATATAAACATGACATAAATTTAGATCTTAGAATTTGAATGACGTTTGAAATTTTTAGACAACTTACCCAAGTCAGTTTCTCCGACCAAGTCGACTGGCTCAGTCTGAGCTGATAAATACTTAACCTGATCAGGATCAAAACCCATTAGTCTACAAGCAACTCGATCTACTGTGAGCGAGTCAGTTCCAGCTAAAGCCACCTTCATTTCCACAGGATCGCCGTCTGACGGCCCTTGCCCTTCCATACCCATAAAACCATCTAACACCGCCAAATCAGGCTTATTTTGGGCGTATAAAGCGCTTATAGTGTCATGTGTATCCTCAACGCTCCCAGAGTGAAATTCCTTGAACCGATACCAATCCTTACCTGTTGCAGTGATTCGAGGTTTGACTATCACTGTACCCACGATCCAATTTTTAAGAGCCAGAGTTACGTCTACAGTATCATGGGTCTTGAGCATAGCCACAGAGATCTTGAAATCAGCTTCGAGTGCGGTTTTACTGACCTGGACAAGCTTACGCTTGTCATTCCTCGAATCGACACCTTGAGGAATGACGCCCGTAAGGGCGTCGATTTGAATTGTCTCATCATCATTCAGATCCTTGAGTTCAATTCCTTCGTACTCATTTGGTAAATTTTCAAAACCGAAATTACGAAATGCAGTCTTGGTACCAAATGCTCCAGCTTCAGCGACCAGGATCGGCGCAGTCGAATACTGTCGCACGAACTCAATTACCGAACGAACCGCATCAACATGTGTCGCTGCCAACTGATTTGTTGACGAAACAAAATTCGGTTTAATCAAAATAGAACGAGCCGAGCGCAATTGCTCAGCCACGTCCTCCGCAACCAGACTCAAAGCCTGATCAATATTTTGTTTCCGATACTCTCCATGAGTAACTGCGACACGCATATTCAGCTTAAAATAAAATATAAAGACCTGACCCCCTACTCCTGCCTGACCCCCTACTCCTGGCTTGCTTGGTGTTCGGCGATTGCTTGGACAATCTGGGAGTCGCCTTTCAAGTTTTCTACCATTAAAATATGATCGCGATTAATTGACATTTTGTCTTCTGGTCCATGAGTTTCGTTTCCAAGCTTAATCAAATTAGTACCACCGTCCTCAGCCGGACCTGTTGCCTGAATGTAATAAACGTCTTCCAAAACAACGTATTGAGCCTCCAGACTTGAAGTGACTTTTCCAAAATACACCTGGTTATTAGTTAAGAATACGGCCTGAAATTCACCTGTGGCAATGGAAGCAGTCACCTCTTCCCCATACTCAAAGTCTTCAGTGATTGATGTGCCAAAAGGTTGAGTAAAATAGAGTAGACCACCGATAACAGCGGCGATCACGATAATTAAAATAACTGGCATGAGCCATTTTGGCGCACCCTGGTTAACTGAAACCTGAGGAGATTTGTTTGAGAACATAGAAATATATTGTTAACAGAATATCATGATTGTTAGCAAAATGTCGCCATTGTTGGCAGAATATCACCATTGTGATCTTACGACAGAGATTGTTGGTCAACAATCAAATCTTCAAATTATTATTAGTTAATTTTATTAAATAATTTATTTCTTGAGGTAATTTTCTAAGTCCCTCTATAATCTGCTGATACTGCTCTTTTGAAATGAGTTCGCGTGCTAATGCTTTCTCAGTCCAATCTATAGACTCTTTAACTGATCCGTAACTATACTTATAAAACTTAATTTTATCTCGTTTATGATATCTGCCGAATCCTTCAGCAACATTCGCTGAAATTGAGTCCATGGATCGAATGTATTGCTTTCCAATAGTATCCTTCGCCAGATGATCCCACCCCTTTACAATACCCCAAACCTGATTCGATAGTGCGTAAGAAATTTTATACGCCCTGACTTCTTCCAATTTCAATGAAGTGCTCTGCATATCAATCTTATCAATTGTGCCGTTAGATAACAATGGTGACGTAAGCCAACAATCCTGATATTCTGCTAACAATTAAGCTTAAGTGCTAATTATTATACCATAAAACCGGTACTAGTCTAGCACCGGTTTTATGTGCGTTTTTACGCGTTTTTCATCTATTCAGCAGGCTCTTCAACAGGAGCTTCCTCCTCGGCAGGCTCGTCTACTGGGGCTTCTTCCTCAGCAGGTGCCTCTTCCTCGACAGGAGCTTCCTCTTCAGCTGGAGCCTCTTCTTCTACAGGCTCTTCAGCAGGAGCTTCCTCCTCGGCAGGCTCGTCTACTGGGGCTTCTTCCTCAGCAGGTGCCTCTTCCTCGACAGGAGCTTCCTCTTCAGCTGGAGCCTCTTCTTCTGCAGGCTCGTCTACTGGCTCATCAGCAGGTGCGTCACCTCCACCTCCTCCGGCTGGAGCAGCTGGGGCTTCACCACCATCAAGGACGTACACATCAATGTCCTGAACAGTTCCGTTTGAGACAGTTACCTGACCTTCCTCAACTCCCATGGCCATCCAGTTAAACTCGACTGGGAAGCCTAGAGTTCCATCAAGTTCGATGCGGAAGCCAGTTGTGCTTTCCTCACTGACGTACCAGTATCCTGGGATATTGACATCGCTGCGCAAGGTAGCATTTACGATTGGCTGGTATGAGTACTCATTCTCGAACTCAACCTCGACAAAGGTGTCGCCGGCCAAGATCGCGGCACGTCCAGCAGCATCGCTAGAAACGTTGACGTGGTCAAGGACACCTACACTAGATCCAAGGTCAGCAATTCCTCCAGCTACTTGTACTGCACCTGCATCCTGCAAACTACCCTTCTGAGGCATAAGTAGAATCTCGATCTGACCAACTCCGGCTCCGCTGTGGGTTCCACGAGCGTAACCAACGATTCCATCGTCATCATCTGTTGTTGCCTGACCAACACCTGGTAAATCAGACAAGGTAATTGCATCACCAAAGCTTACTTCTCCGGTCACTCGAGCAAACACGCTTCCGACCAAACCAACCTGCCTTAGTCCACGTACTTCTCGTCCAGGCGTACCTTCACGGAGCAAGTACATACCTCGATCACCAGATTCAACACCAGCTAACACGTCTCCGGCTTGAGCACGGCGATAGTTACCTGTGTCTGGATTCAATCCAATCAGATCACCAGCAACAATTTCACCCTCATAGTACAGCGTTGCCATGTATGCTGGTTGTTCACCATCTGCAAACTCGAAGCCTACCGGGTGCAAAAGCTCAGAATAGTCAGCTGCGGCGTTCATAGCAGCCCAAACTGTATTTGAACCATAGTAAGCTACACCATCATCATCGGCATATAATGTACCTTCTGTGTGCCAGGTTGAAGCAGCAATAGGATTCATGAAGATGTGTGAATCTTCAACACCGGTGGTCATGTTAGAGATGTGCAAACCATAAGCCCTTTCAGTTCCAGCACCTCCTGTGGTTGCAGCGCCAGTAACCTTCAAACCGTAGCTAGTTACGGTATCATCAGCATGCCCTGTGTCAATGGCTGGCATTGTAATATCTACTCCAGCCCAATTGATGACTGTTGCTCCAGCATCAGCACTGGTATCGAGAAGACCGGCTGTTGGAAGATCAAACCCTTGCATGTTTGTTGTGGCTGTAGCGTTAGCAACTAGGGTTGGTGTTGACATTTCATAACCTGTTACATCAAAGTCGTCCTCTGCGGTTATGGTGGCATTTAAGTTGATGGACATACCAACAATATCAGCAGCCAATGTGGCCGTGGTCCAATCAACATCAATAACAGTTCCAGAAGTATTCTCCAAATCCATGTCAATCACTGCGGCACTAGTTGCTTCAGAGTCAAGCCAGAGAGAAACACCGTCAGCATCATTATCAAGCAACAAGGCGGTGTCAGCGTCCAGGTAGGCAATGTGATCACCGGCTGAACTTAGATCAGCAAAGTTGAAGAAGTTGTTTCCAGCACCATCCTCAAGAACTAGGAACTCTCCGTCTGCCACCTGAATAGTAGGGTTACCGGTATCTACAGCAAAACTATGTTCAACGGCTCCACCAAGAGTAAACTGGATTTCGTTGTCTGTAGCCTCACCAATATCAATCACCTCAGAGTTGGCACCAGTAATATCTCCACCAGTAATTGCCAGGTCACCTGTAGTACCAGAGTCAGTC
>CAYZPO010000004.1:23886-32372 GCA_964480695.1 uncultured Gammaproteobacteria bacterium
GAATTTCCACTAGAGTCTACAAAATCAACAATAGATGTATCAATAAACTCAATTATTGGTGTAGTGTCAATGAACTTAAGTTCTGCATCCCATCCAGATCCGATGGCAATAGCGGTTTCAAGATTGGTTCCATCAGCAGAAGCTAGGTTAGCAATATTAATACCGTATAACACGTCCACCTCCGCACCAGTAGCAGCTGAAGTAGCGTTGATATCCAGAGCAGCTATGGTATCAATGTCTGCATCATCAACCAAAGTGACATTAAGCTCCATCAAATCACTATCGATTAGTGTGGATGTGAGATCGAGCGTGCTAGCTCCGGTCTGGTTTGCTGTGTTGATCACGAATGATTCACCAGGGAGTAGATTGGCTGTCAGGTTACCAGTTGGATTAATTCCCAGAGCACCGTCAGAAGTAATATCATCACCGTTTACAGCAAGGTCACCGGTAGTCTCAATGTCACCGTCTTGGTTAACAGAGAACTGTTCAACACAAGCAGCATCACAGTTTGTATCAAACTGAACAAAGTCAAAGGTTGCATCGTTTTCTTCATCTACCTGAAGATACAGCACGTCATTATCTGAGTAAGTTGCAGCGTTGGCGTAAACGGTCAAAACGCTCTCATCATCTGAATCAGTAATACCAACTGAGTTTGTGAATGTTGCAGCCTCTTGAACAGCAAGGGTGTCATTAAAGTCAACTGCGGTCTCTGAAACGATACCTGTATCCCATCCAGTTCCGATGTTAAGAGCAGTTTCAGTATTAGTTCCATCAGCAGAAGCTAGGTTAGCAATGTTAATACCATATAGCACATCTACTTCTGCACCAGTGGCAGCTGAGGTGGCGTTAATATCCAGAGCAGCTATAGCATCAATATCTCCATCATTCACCAAAGTGACGTTAAGTTCCATCAGATCACTGTCGATTAGTGTAGATGTGAGATCAACAGTACTAGCTCCAGTCTGGTTTGCTGTGTTAATAGTGAAGGCTTCGCCAGGAATGATAGTGAACGACAGGTTGCCAGTAGGATTAAGATCCAGTGCACCGTCAGCAGTAATGTTATCACCGTTTACAGCGATATCACCGGTTAAGACAAGGTCTCCAGTGTCACCGTTATCAGTCAAGGTCATCAGATCAACATTACCGTTATCCTCTTCCCAAGTGATGGTACCTCCATCGGCAAGCAAGATAGCTGTAGAGGCATCATTGAGATAAATGTTGGCGTCCCAATTAGCTCCAACGTGAAGTCCAACTTCGGTTCCAGCACCTGGAGTATCCAAATCGGTAATATCCACACCAATCAACATTCCAGCACCGACCCCATAAGAATCAGCCTTGAACATGGTTTGGGTTCCATCTGTAGTAATGGTTCGACTGCTATTATTTGCAGTGTACCCAATACCGTCAAGTGTACCGGTTGTTTGAGTAAGGGCTGGTAAGGTAACAGAATGACCTGCCCACTCAATATCACCGGCAGCAGTATTCTGTACAAGAGCACCGGCGTCAACAACTGTTCCATACATGGTTGTTGAATCACCAGAAGTCTGAGTCATTGCTGGCAGAAGAATTCCAGCACCATACACACCAAAACTATTAGCAGTAGTAACATTTGTCTGTAGATCCATGTACATTCCATAAACATTACCAGTCATGGTCTCAGCAGTATCGTAACGAACGTCAACTATATTTCCAGTACTGAACACATCAGCTCCGATATCGATTGGAGTTGCGTTTGCACCACCGAGGACAATATCAACATTTCCAGCAGCCGTCATTGTAGCACCACTGTTTGCATTGATGTCGCTACCTGAAAGTGCGTTGAATGTATTTGCTGTGAATTGGAAGTCATCTGCTCCACCTATCTCAATGTCAATCTGGTTGTCTGTGTCAGCAGCGATAGATGTTGTTCCAGCATCGTCAAGATCAATCTGGATACCATTCATGTCAATAAGAGTGGTAGTTCCGTTTGAACCTAATCCAATAGAAGTAGCGTTTGTAGCACCAAGGTCAAGTAGTCCAGCTCCATTAGTATCAAGTCCAGTTGTAGCAGCAACTGTAATCTCACCAGTTGAGGCTACATCGAAGTTAGCTGCGTTAATCAACTCACCCCAACCTGTACCAATAGCGATAGCAGTTTCAGTCAAGTTGGCTTGAGCTGTGATGTTAGAGATGTCAATAGCCTGCAAGAAGTCAGCGTCAGCAGTAGCGGCTGTAACTGCGTTAATCTCAAGAGCAGCAAGACGATCTCCAGCAGCAGCATCATCTACATAGGTGTAGGCAATGTCGAGTGCATCGCTAGCGACTGAAGTTCCAGTAAGAGTCAGCATGTCTACAGTTCCTGCTGTTACGTTAATACCTGCTCCATCATCAGTGTCTAGAGTAACATCGAAGTCACCACCGGAAACTGTTAGATCTCCATCAGCCAAGGTAACGGCAGATCCAGCAAGAGCAGTGAAGGTATTAGCAGTCATCTGGAAGTCATCTGCTCCACCTATCTCAATGTCAATCTGGTTGTCTGTGTCAGCAGCGATAGATGTTGTTCCAGCATCGTCAAGATCAATCTGGATACCATTCATGTCAATAAGAGTGGTAGTTCCGTTTGAACCTAATCCAATAGAAGTAGCGTTTGTAGCACCAAGGTCAAGTAGTCCAGCTCCATTAGTATCAAGTCCAGTTGTAGCAGCAACTGTAATCTCACCAGTTGAGGCTACATCGAAGTTAGCTGCGTTAATCAACTCACCCCAACCTGTACCAATAGCGATAGCAGTTTCAGTCAAGTTGGCTTGAGCTGTGATGTTAGAGATATCTAGAGCTAGGAAGAAGTCAGCGTCAGCAGTAGCTGCTGTAACAGCGTTAACTTCAATAGCTGCTAGTCTGTCAGCTGCAGCAGCATCGTCCACATAAGTGAAGGCAATATCAAGCATGTCATTAGCAACTGAAGTTCCAGTAAGAGTGAGCGCATCTGCTGTTGTTGCAGTAGCACCAATATTAGCACCATCACCAGCATCAAGGGTGACGTTAAAGTCACCACCAGATACATCAACGTCTCCATCTGAGACTAAGATGTCACCAGTTGTTAATACAAGAGCGTCAGTTCCATCAGCAGCACCAGTAATTGTTGTTAGTCCATCTTCACCAACTGAGAATACAGCGGCACCGGCAGTTACGTCCCAAGCGCGAACATACCAACCACCAGCAAGTGTTCCTTCAGTTAGTTGTAGATCAAGTAATGTTCCAGTAGTAAGTGCGGCAGCGTCAAGCTGAGCTACACCACCGGCAGCAGCTGCACCAATTGTAGTAGCTGTACCGTTGGTTACTAAGAAACTAGCAGCGTTATCTGCGTCAGTAATATCAAGTGAGCCGTCACTAACTACGATATCGCCGCCTGAGAAGGTCGCACCCACGGCAAAGTCTACAGTTGAATCAAAGTCAGCAGTTCCGTCAACTTCGAGTTCGCCGTCAACCTCGGCTACACCAACAACCAAAAGGTCATTGTCACCGTCGGCTACGTCACCGTCAGATCCATCGTTACCGATAACAGTTAAGTCACCGTCAATGGCAAATGGACCAGTAGCAACAAGTCCTACATCAACTCCACCAGTTCCAGCATTAACCACAAACTCGGTTGCGCCAGTGGCGTTTCCAAGTGTAATTACTCGAGCGGCAGCACCAGTACCAATATTGATATTCTGTGCTACACCATCATTACCCATGTTAATCACACCAGCAGAAGAGTTTAGAGACAAAGCCCCAGTTGAGTCTAGGTCAAGCACTCCGCCGTCAGCAGCAATAGTAATGGCTGAACCACCGAGTGTGGCAGTTGAATCAGAGTCAATGGTGATGGCTGCAGTAGCATCAATACCATAGGTTCCAGTTACTGTATCAAGATATAGACCAGTAACAGTATTTGTATAGTCATCGCCGACTACGAGAGTCAGGTCACCATTAGTAGCTCCAGCAGCTGTAACTACGATCGAACCGTCTGCGGTATTCAAGGTGAAATTATCGGCAGCATCAAGATCCATGTCATCACCTGAGTTGAGAACGATATCTCCACCATCAGCTCCAGCAACCGTGACATTAAAGTCTTCAGCGTCAGCATCAGTGGTTAGATCAATATCCATACCACCAGCTGTGGCATCAATATTAAATCCAGTTGCTCCAGTTCCAGCTGAGCTCATCAAAAACACATTATCACCGTCAGAGGCAGCTGTAATTCCACCTCCACCAAGTGTGAGCAAGGCGTCGGAATCAATAGTCACTGTTCCGGCAACATCCAAACTAGCTAATCCAGTAACAGTGTTGGTGTAATCATCTCCGACTACGAAAGTCAGGTCACCAGCAGTAGCTCCAGCAGCTGTAACAGCAACAGAACCATCAGCAGTATTCAAGGTGAAGTTGTCAGCGGCATCAGAAGTAACATCAATATCAATTCCACCAGCAGTGGCATTAATATCGAATCCAGTTGCACCTGTACCAGCTGAAGTCAAAGTGAAAGTATTAGCTCCATCAGACACAGCAGTGATTCCAGCTCCACCTAGAGTTAGGAGAGCGTCAGAATCAATGGTAGCTGCTGCAGTAGCATCAATACCATAGGTTCCAGTTACTGTATCAAGATATAGACCAGTAACAGTATTTGTATAGTCATCGCCGACTACGAGAGTCAGGTCACCGTTAGTGGCTCCAGCAGCAGTTACTACGATTGAGCCATCTGCGGTGTTAAGAGTGAAGTTGTCAGCAGCGTCAAGATCCATGTCATCACCTGAGTTCAAGACAATGTCACCACCGTCAGCTCCGGCAACAACTACACTGAAATCTTCAGCGTCAGCATCAGTGGTTAGATCAATATCCATACCACCAGCAGTGGCGTTAATATCGAATCCAGTTGCACCTGTACCAGCTGAAGTCAAAGTGAAAGTATTAGCTCCATCAGACACAGCAGTGATTCCAGCACCTCCAAAAGTCAGAAGCGCATCAGAGTCCATGGTAGCTGCACCAGTAGCATCAATACCGTAAGTTCCAGTTACTGTGTCTAGATATAGACCACCGACAGTATTTGTATAGTCATCAGCTACAGACAGAGTAATATCACCGTTAGCGGCTCCGGCTGCAGTAAAGACCATTGAGCCATCAGCTGTATTCAAGGTGAAATTATCATCTGCATCCAAATCCATATCATCACCAGAATCCAGAACAATATCACCAGCATTATCAGCTGTAGTAGTAACGTTAAAGTCATCAGTATCAGCATCAGCAGTGATATCAATATCAACTCCACCAGCGCTAGCATCTATATCGATAGCATTGGCAGCAGTTCCAGCTGAGCTAATCAAGAAAACATTATCACCATCAGAAGCAGCTGTGATTCCAGCTCCACCAAGTGTGAGCAAGGCGTCGGAATCAATTGTAGCTGCACCAGTAGCATCAATACCGTAAGTTCCAGTTACTGTGTCTAGATATAGACCACCGACAGTATTTGTATAGTCATCAGCTACAGACAGAGTAATATCACCGTTAGCGGCTCCAGCTGCAGTGAAAGTCATTGAGCCGTCTGAAGTATCAACAGTAATATTGTCAGCTATGTTAACATCCCAATCATCACCAGATGAGAGAACTAGGTCTCCATCAGTACCAGCAATGGCAATAGTCAGATCATGTGCATCATCGTCAGCAGAAGCAATTGAGAAGTTGTTAGCGCCGTCAGCATCAGTGACATCAATTGAAATTGTGTCAGCTGAGTCAATGGTCATGTCATCAGCTGAATCAATATCAATATCACCAGCAGAGGTACTAATTCCAATCGCGTCAGTTCCAGTTCCTGTTGAAGTCAGGAGTAAACTTGAATCAGTTGCTCCAGCAAGAGCTATAGTGAAATCTTCAGCACCAGCTCCTGAAGTCAGAGTAAAGTCAACATCATCTACTGCTGTCATGTCTACTCCACCAGAAGAAGTCAGGACAATAGCGTCAAGGGCAGCTTCAGTGGCAGTAACGTTAACTGAACCGCCAGCAGAACTCAAAGTGAGATCTTCGCTAGCTCCAGTAACAGTAAAGTTAGAAGCTGTAGCAGCGTCAAGAGAAATTCCGGCTGAAGTATCAACAGTAACAGCACCAGTAATATTGTTGTCCCAAATACCGGTTACTGTAGTAACAAAGTCATCACCGACAGTGAAAGTCATATCACCGTTAGTAGCTCCAGCAGCAGTTAAAGCAATGGCACCATCAGTGGTGTCAACATCAACTCCACCACCAGCTCCCTTTGAGTCAATATCAATTGCGGAAGCACTAGTGTTATTTGAGAGAATATCTACTCCTCCAGTACCAGCATGTAGAGCTAGTACAGTAGTAGTTAACTCATTACCAACGGTAATGTTGTTACCACCTTTGGCTGTACCAATGTCAATATCCTGAGAGTAAGTAGCGTTATCACCAATATCAATACTTCCACCGTTTACATAGGTGTCCAAAACGATTCCAGAACTGTTTTCTGAAACCAAGTTGATCGTACCACCACCAGAAGTAATGTTGATATTACCACCAGCAGCACTGGTATCCATGTTAATGTTACCGCTATTGTAGGTGTCGAAATCAAGTCCGCCACTACCAGAAGATACAGTAACTTTACCAGTTGTGTTATTGGTTGAATCGTAAGCGTCAACGTTAACTCCTAGACCAGCTGTAGCATCAGCATCAAGATCAATCGCACTTGTTCCACCAGTAGTTGGAGTCAAATTGATTCCACCACCAGAATCAACATCAAAATCATCACCAGTCTGAATCAATACGTCATCCTCTGCTTCAAGAGCGACATCATCTCCATCTTCACCAGCGCTTGTTGCTGAATCACCAGCAGTAATGATTACACTTTCTGTACCACCGTCAGCAACGTCAGCTGCGAACAGTGTAATATCACCCAAGCTTGTTGTTAGGTTAGAAGCAGCGTCAGCATCAAGACTGATCAATCCAGTTACATCAACGTCAAATGGACCACCGGTTAAGGCGTATCCAGCTGTAGCACCGGTTACCATAGTAATACCGGTTCCAGCTGCGTCATTGGCGTCAAGTGAGATTGCATCAGCAGCAGCCTCGTCACCTTTAATAGTGACTGAAGCTACTTCAGCTTCAAGAGTTATATCACCGGCTGAAGTATTCCAGTTTGAAGCAGCATCAGCGTCTAAACTGATTGCTCCAGTTCCATCAATATCTACGGCCTGAGCATCAGTGAAAGTTGCCCAAGCTGATCCAGCGTCCTGAATGACAAAGTCACCAGTACTTTGCAGATCAATATCAAAGTTTCCAGCTGCGCTAACATCAAAGGAAATACCGGTTGTTGCATCATCAACTGTAATTACCTGAGCAGCAGCACCGTAGTTATCGTATGCATCGTCCAAACTAGTTGATCCAGCACCAGCAGTAAGGTCTACCCATGCTGAAGCATTGGCATCGTAAACATACAAATTTCCAATTCCGGCTCCACTGTTATCATAGTACAACTGACCACCGTATCCGGTAGGTTCAGAAGCCATAGGCTCAGCTGCCCGAGCGACCATAGCGTAAGGTGCGGTATGGACTCGGACTCGAGGTGTAAAGTCCTCACTGTCATAAGTAATTAACATCCACAGATCTTCTTGAAATAGATCTGAGGCAAACGCGGTACCGTCTCCCAAAGTGGTTGAGAAGTATCCGTCTACAGTCGTAACTGAGTCGGTTTCTCCAGCCCACTCGATGTTTCCACCAGTCAGAGCATCGTACAGTACAAATGTAATGCTATACGAAGCATCTGCAAGCGGATCACCATCGGAGTCTTTGAGCCGACCTTGGTAACTCAAGTACCCCTGGTTGGGAGTGGCTGCTTCAGCCACAGGCACCAACGCAATTCCAAGTGACCCTACAGAGAAGTAGAGGACCATCATGGAAATCACCGTTAGGTGAAGTGCTTTTTTTAGTCTTATCATAGATTTTTTATTATTAAATCTATATTTTTTATTAAAGAATTGAATTAAGTTAGTTTTTAAATTATTATTTTCTTATTTTATTAGTTTCTTATTTTCTTAAATATTATTGTTATGATTATTAACCCAATTAGGATCAGTCCGAATGTGTGCCAAATACTCCAGCCTCCAACACCTTTGACAGTCAATGTGGTTTCGCCAACAACCCAGTTCCCTGCTCGATCGTATGCCGTAACCGTAATCTCGTACTTTCCTGCTCCAAGATCTGAGACCAACATTTCATTTCCATCTGTAGCATACCTTTGACCGCCAACATTGATCTCATAAAACTCGACTCCTGACGTCTGATCTGTAGTGCGAAAGCGCAAATACACTCCTTTGCCCTCTTCTATAGTATCGAAGTCCAATACGGGTACGACCGGATTTGGTGCTTCCGTATCTATCAAGATGCGATAGTGTGCTGGATTAGTGTAACTTCCATCCGCTAACAGCGCTTTAATATGGAAGTACCAGATCCCGTCTTCGACATCTTCGATA
>CAYZPO010000005.1:0-27605 GCA_964480695.1 uncultured Gammaproteobacteria bacterium
CTAGAATAGATTGGACAAATAAAAAAGGTGTGGACAAAGTGTGTTCAATAAAGTTAAATAAGCTCATTATCCACAGATTTCGAGGGGATAAGTAAAAAAGTATGTAAAAATTTGGCTAAGCTTAGCATAGCAAATGGTTGACTAAATTATGTATTCATAGTATAATGTATACATATGACAGACGTGCGTGCAATAAGCGCGATTTTTATTTGTTTAATAATTCTGCTGAGCTCAAATATTGCTTTAGCAGCTATGAGTTCGACCAATTACGAGATTCAGTGGGATTCAGTCGGTTTTGGGGGGTCTGATACTTCTTCGTCTGCTAGTTATCAGCTCAGAGACACGATTGGAGGAAATGCGCTTGGACAAACGTCAAGTACGTCATATGTCTTAGATGCTGGCTATCGGGCCGGGATTTATGACCAAATCATCAGTTTTGAGATCTTTGCCCAAAGCTCAACCAGCACAACCGCCTCTGCCCTATCGAGTACAACAGTAACCGTAGCTGACACCTCAAGTTTCTCAGTTGGCGATAAAATCGCCATTATCCAGAATCTGGGCTCCAGTCAGGTGGTCGGGATTGGAGAAATTAGCGGAATCGCTGGAAGCGACATCACTGTTGATAGTATCGAGGACGGAAGCGGAACGGTGACTGTTGATGGTACTGATGACTACGTGTATTTGATGAACGCCACCTCGATTGATTTTGGAAACGTTCAGGAAACTGATTTGGCCCAGTCAGTTATCGGTTGGGAAGTCACAATTGATGTTGATAATGGTTATACGGTTTCGGTACTTGAAGACGGAAATCTTAGACAAGGGGCAAACGATATCGATGACGTGACTGATGGATCAGTTACTGTAGGAAGCGAAGAGTACGGAGGGCGAGCCTCTGACGCCACATTGTCTGGATCGACCTTTGATACTCAAGACACTGCGTTCACCACAAGTTATCAGCAGGTGGACACAGAATCAGATACTTCGTTTGAGAGTCGGGATTATCTAACAGTAAAAGCAGCCGTGGCTGCAGGATCTATCAATGCCACGTACTCGCACACGCTTTCATTAATCGCTTCAGGAAATTATTGATATGCGCTTTCATGTTTGGTCAGCTGTCATCTTGGTCATGGTTCTATCAATCGGAGCGTTTGCTCCGCAGACAACCAAGGCCGTGGCCGTAGCTCCAGTAGTGGCTGAGTTGTCAGGAGCTCGTGGACAGGTGATTGAACATGAGGTCGTTCTGGTCAATACCAGTGATCAAGAAGAAACGTATTATCTAAGCACTTTGAAATTTGATGCCAGCGATGAGATTGGAACACCTAGTTTTATTCCTTACGAAGAAGACCATTCAGGTCTTCCGGATTGGATAAGTTTTTTTGAGAGCGAAGTCACGGTTCCGGCCAACGACATGACAACTACGACCGCCACCATAGCGATCCCCAATGATGTCATGTCAGGCGGTCACTATGCCGCTATCGTGGCTTCAGGGTCTCAAAATAACGAAGCAGCTGGAGTGAGCGTAGTTGTGCAGACTGCATCGTTGATTCTTCTAACAGTCGAAGGTGAGACCGTGGAGCAAGCCGCGCTTCTAGATTTTGTCGGACCGAGCTGGGTCAACCGTTTACCAGTCGATTTTGCGCTCCGAGTTCAGAATCAGGGCAATGTTCATTTGCAGCCCACCGGGACGATTACTATCAAGAGTATATTGGGAGCAGAAGCGGCTCAGTTAACGGTTAATTTAGAGGAAGGGAAGATTTTGCCGATGAGCACGCGACAGTTTGCGACCCAGTGGTCTCGGGCTGAAGTAGAAGCAGCTGGTTTCTGGGAAGAGATAAAAAATGAATGGCAGAACCTTGGGTTGGGTCGATACACCGCAGAACTGGAACTAGTTTATAGCGAAACCTCAGATCCGATTACCACCACCTTGTCGTTCTGGGTTATCCCATGGCACTTAGGTCTGGTAGCAGTGATTGTTGCTTTTCTGATGATCTTGATCAGTCGAATCAAAATAAAAATAAATAAAAATGTTTAATTCAAGTAAAACTTTTCTGTGTCTAGGAGGATGCACAATTGGATCAGTGTAATAGTTGCGGTCGTTTTTACGGCAATTGTTGCGGCTGTTCCAGTTTCTGCAGCCACATTGACCAGCCTGACTCACCAGACTACAAGTCAAGAGGTGAGTACAGCAGCTGATCACACTTTGACCTTTACAACACCAAGTGGAGTAGCCGAAAGTGAAACCATGCTTGTTACTTTCGATGCCTCGTTTGATACTTCGTCTTTGACTGAAGACGATGTGGATGTGGCTGATGACAGTGTTGATCTAACCACAGCTAGTGATTGTTCAGGGACCGAGGAGGCCTCGATTAGTATCGCAGCCGATGTGGTCACAATTACGATCTGTGCCGGCGACGGCGGAGTGATTGCTGCTACCAGCGAAGTGGTGATCGAAATTGGAACCAATGCTACAGCCTCTGGAACCGGAGCCAATCAGACCACTAATCCGTCAAACGTAGCCACTTATCAGATTCGTGTTAGCGGAACTTTTGGAGATAGTGGTTCGGCCTGGATTCCAATCGTCACCACCGGCGGTATTCCTGTTTCCTTGACTATTCCGGCTGGCGGAGGAGGCGGAGGAGGCGGAGGGGAAGATCCGCCACAAGGAGATGTAACTCCTCCAGTAATTTCTAACGTTCAGGTCGCGGTTTTTGATGACACCAGTGCGTTTGTTACCTGGGAAACTAACGAAGCTGCTAACAGTAATGTTGATTATGGGTTAACCGAGTCTTATGAATTGGGAACCGAGTCAGAGGGAACTTACGAGGTTAATCACAGCATTACCTTATCTGATCTCACACCTGGAATGTTGCATTATTTTCAGGTTCGGTCCTCAGACAATAATGGCAACCAGGCAACTTCAAGTGGATATTCATTTACTACCACAGACACAACTCCGCCAGTTATCTCGAATATCGAGGTCGTGGATATTACTACAACTTCAGCCCGAGTAACCTGGGCCACAGATGAGAATGCTGACAGTTATGTGACGTACGGACTGGATGAGACTTACGGCAGCGAGTCTGAAGACAACACTTTAGAAACGGAACACTCGATTATTCTGACCGGCCTTGATGAGGATACGACCTATCATTTCATGGTTCGCTCCACAGATGTTTACGGAAACAGTACTGAGTCAGTGGACGACACTTTTGACACTTTGTCGGATCCGGCTCCAGCCAATGTAAGTAATTTGGTAGTGACCGCTGGTGACGCTCAGAACCAGCTCACCTGGATTAACCCACCGGACGCTGATTTGGTCGGAGTCTGGATTGTGTATCGAACGGACACTTACCCGACTGATGAGAACGACGGTACGCTCGTTTTTGATGATCTGGCCGAAGAATTTTTACACGATGATCTAGTTAATGGAACCTCTTACTATTATGGAGTCTTTGCTTACGATCTGGCTGGACAGTTTGCATCAGGCGCGCTCGGATTTGGTACACCAACCGAATCAGAGGCTCCGCCAGAGGAAGATGATATACCAGATGATGATTTGCCAGACGAGCCGCCAGGAGACGATGATTTGCCAGATGACGACGATCTACCTAACGACGATGATTTGCCTGATGGCGATGAGCCAGCTCCGTATTGTGGTGATGGTGTATGTGGTGAAGGTGAGGATTATGAGAACTGTGCTGTTGACTGTCCTTTGCTTGATGAGCCAGAGACTGGGGAAGTTGATGATTCAGAACTTGAGTTTTTGGCAGCTAAAGGTAGTATCGAACTTTTCCCAATTAATGAATTAGTTCGAACCATCGCTGGAACCGAGCTTCGAATCCAGCTTCCAACAGAAGATCTTTCTCAGGTCGTGAATCATGTTGAATTAGTTTTCGGCAACGATCTTTATTTAATGAGTTTGGATGAAGAGGATGAAGTTTACGTGGCTGATATTTTTACTCCGAGTGAACAGGATGCATACTTTGTCTCAGTTACCATATTTTATGAGGATGGTTCAGGTCAGGTCATTACTTACACTTCGCAAGTCGATTCGTTTGGTTACGTCTTTGAAACAGTCGAAGACGGAACCGAGCGTGTTGCTAACGCAACCGTAACGCTCTTTTCCAATGATGATGGATTTTTTGAAGTCTGGGACGGCTCTGAATATAGTGAGCTGAATCCGATCACTACTTTAGATGACGGTAGTTTTGCCTGGTACGTACCAATTGGTGAGTACTATGTCTTGGCTGAAAAAGAAGGATACGACAGTGCACAGACCGAGGTGCTATACGTTACTGACAGTATCGTTAACCCGGTAATTGAACTCGAACCCCTTCCACCAGAAGTTGAAGAAATTATTGAAGTGATCACTGGAGCAGGTCCGATCACTGAGATCATTCCCGAAGCGCTTGGGATGATCACAGAGAATTTGGTCTTTGTTCTGGAGGAGATTCGAGAGAATGAAACCGTGGTTGAGTCAGCCACGATCGCTGTACCAGTTTTGATCGGGGTTAGTGTAGGAAGCCTCTCGCTCATGGGTATCTTCTTTAATCTAGCTTCCTACTTACAGTATTTGTTTACTGCACCGCTCTTGTTCTTCTGGCGACGTAAACGCAAAGGCTGGGGAGTTGCTTACAATGCCGTAACTAAAGTACCGATTGATTTAGCTATTGTCCGTTTATACAAGATGCCGAACCAGCCAGTTCCTGGAGCTCATGCTGCCGGAGGACAATTGCTTCAGACCCGAGTGACTGATAAACAAGGACGATACTTTTTCTTAGCTGATGAAGGCGCCTATCGAATCGAGGTGATAAAACCAGGCTTTGCTTTTCCAGGTGATTATCTGAAAGGAGTTAAAGATGATGGAACGTACTTTGATATATATCAAGGAGAACCAATTGAAGTAACGGAAGATGAAGCCACGATTGCAGCCAACGTTCCGTTGAATCCGGTAGGAACAGAGAAACTGCAGACGCCAAGCAAGATTCGTTTGATGAGCTGGCTTCGGATCATTCAAAAATACGCTGCTGCCTTGGGGGTCTTGATAGCTGTGGTGGTCGCTGTGATCATTCCTTCAGTGTTCTCAGTTGTTGTAGCTGTGATTCAGATAGGAGTTTATTTCTTGGTCAGGCAGCTGGTGCGAGTACGCAAGCCAAAGGGGTGGGGAATCGTTTATGACAAAACTACCAAGAAACCTTTGGGAGGAGTGGTGGTGCGTATCTTTGAACCAAAATACAACAAGCTACTTGAAACCGCAGTTACTGATCGCAAAGGACGCTATTCTTTCTTGGTTGGTCCGAACGAGTATTACACCCGTTATGAATCTAAAGGTTACCGTCCACACGAGTATCGTCCGATTGATCTGAAATCAGAAAAAGGTCCAAGTGATATCGCTCTAGATGTTCATCTGGAAGAAGGCAAGCTCAAAGCTGGGCCAACAGTTCAAACTAAAGAGTCAAAAATAGAACCAAAAACAAAATAAATATGTATCAGGAGGAAATGCAAAAGAAAATTTCTCGCTATACGACCATTCTCGTCGTGTTGGTTGGAATCGTTTTCCTGCTGATGCCATTAATAAAGAATGCCCGGGCAGTTAGTCCGCCGAACCTTATTTCTTATCAGGGTCGTTTGCTTGATGCCAATAGTAATCCGGTTGGTAGCGCTTCGGCTAATATGGAGTTTAGGTTTTATGATGCTCTGACCGGTGGTACTTGTCTTTGGTCAAACGATTCGGCTGATTGTTCATCTACAGCAACTCAAGCCATCACTTTAACTGCCGGCTTATTCTCAGAGAATTTAGGTGACACAGGGGCCAGCTATCCAGCGATCGCTGATTCAGTTTTTGCTGACAATGCATCGGTTTATCTTGAAGTCTGGGTTGGGACAGAACAGTTGACACCACGTAAACAGATCGTGGCTGCGCCATACGCTCTCAATGCTGATACTTTAGATGGAATTGACTCTGCTGATTTACAACTTTTTGAAGCCGGTACTAATGGTACATACGAAGACGATGCTGCCGTCATTATTGGCACAGACCAAGCCGAGACTTTAGCTAATTCCGGTTTTAGTCTGGCCGGAAACAATGATCTGTTTGTTGGTGACCTGCTTGGAGTCGAAGGCAATATTTATACCGACGGCTCATTTATTGCTGGAGACGCGACTACGTATGCCGATGATTCGATCACTCAAGGTACGGCCGGTGATTCAATTACTATTGATGTTGCTTCTGGAGACGTGGCCGGAGAAGACTTGGTCATTACCGCTAATAATGTAGCCTTGTTGGCAACTGGAGCCTTGTCACTTACACCAGATGCAGCTTTAGGCACAGCAGTTGATCTTTCAGACACTGATATCGCTACAGCAGTCAGTGTCGGAGCGAACGATATTGTGGGAACCACCGGACTTATTAATTACACCAACTTTGATGTTCTGGCCACAGGTGCGATTGAGGTTGCTGTTGGTACAGGAATTGATACTAACGGTGCTGGGATCCTTGATCTCGGTGACGACACAGCTACTACAGTCAACATTGGAACAACGGCTGCCACGACTTTGAATCTCGGAGCTGGTGGCTCGCTGACCCGTACTATTAATATCGGAACCGGTACAGGAGCAGACACGATTCAGATCGGTGGTGGTGGAACCACTGCTGATGACATTGATCTTGGTGATTCAGTGGCTGTGGTTGATATCACCAGTGCCGATTTTGGAATTACTCTAACTGCTACCACAGCCGATGGTCTTGATATCAGTAGCACTAACACCACGGCTGATACTTTTGACATTGATGCCAATTCTCTAACCTCAGGAAACGTTTTTAATATTTCTGCCACATCGCTTACCAGCGGTGATGTTTTAAATTTAACTCGTTCAGCCGTTGCTTCAAACGGTGGTTTCATTAGCATGAACGACGGGACAGATGACGTGATGATTTTCAGCTACAGCGGAACTCCTAACGGAACGATCAGTGCTCCGCGAGGATCCATTTCCTTAGACTATGCTAACGGACGAGTTTATGTAAACACAGATGATGGTACTACCTGGAGTCAGTTAGCAGCCGGGGCTGCTTCTGGTAACACGCTTGATGAAGCCTATGATGAAGGTGGGGCCGGATCTGGGCGAGTAATTACCGTTGATTCTAGTGCGATTGAAATGACCGGCTCAAATGCAGCCGACTATACACTCGAAGTTACTACCAGCGCTGCTGGCGGAGCTCTGTATATTAATGATACTGACGGTACTGGATCAGCTCTGTTTGTTGATAATGGTGACGTTCGTTTTGACGAGGTGCTTGACCTCAACGGTTCAATTGATTTTGACGGCACCACGATCGATATTGATGCAAGCTCAAACATTACGATTAGTACTACCAATGACGAGATTCAGGTTGACACTGGAAACCAGGATCTGGTCCTGGCTGGGTCAGCTGACGGTACAGCCGCCCTGACTGTGACTGCTGGTGATGTGACTGTGACTGACGGTGATCTTCTTGTCTCTGACGGCGATTTTGATGTAACTATGGATCCGGGTGATTCAGTCTCGATCACTAATTCTGCTACCACAGGTTCTTCCGGGGCCTTAGTTGTGTCTCAGACCAGCTCTACGGCTAATGTCGGTAACGTGGTTGGCCAGTCTATCTCCGCTACTTTTTCTGATTATCTTGATGAAGGTGTAGCTGATACTCGTAGCGGCCTTGATATTACAGTTACTAATAATGCTTCAGACGCTGGAACTGATGATAATATTTATGGAATTGTTGTCCAGGACCTTGGAGGAGCAGCTCAGGCTGACGGAAATGAGTACGCTATTTTCCAAAGCGGTACCACTTGGGATCGTGGATTATACATTCAGGGCTATGCCGAGTTTGATTCCACGGTCGATATTGATGGTGACTTTGATTTTGATGGCACCACTTTTGATGTCGACGGATCTGGTCTGGTCAGTCTAACTTCGACTGGCGCTGCTGTCACTCTTGATGCTGTGACCCAACTCAGCATCGATGTTTCAGCTGCTACAGCCGCCTCCAATATCTCTATTGCGACTGACGCTGATGATGAAGACCTCACTATCGAAACCACAGGCTCTGCTGGCGACCTGTTGATCAACTCGGCTGATGATTTGATCATTACGGCCACAGACCAACTACAGTTGGTTGGCAGCGACGATTCTGTAACCTCAATCCATTTAGACGCCAATAATGCTGCCGGCGACGGGGTGACAATTGATACTGGTACCGGCGGAGTTGATATAAATATGAATGGTCCAATGGCCATTGATGGTGGTTTGCTTGATGTAGGAACCTGTTCAGCTGAGGTAGCTAATGGAGATGGTGATATCTGTGTCACCGGGGTGCTTGAGGTGGATGGAGAACTCGAGCTTGATGCCTCATTAGATGCTGATTTTGCTGATGGTTCTCAAATGACTATTAATGATGATGGAACAGCCACGGTCGATCTGGCAGTGATCACGGCTGCGACCAATGCTAGCGGTATCGATGCCTTGAATATTGCATATACTGCTGTTGACGACGACGCCTCGGACACGCTTTACGCAGTTGACATTGGTGTAACCATCCAAGACGACACCACAGCCACTGACAATGTTACTGGTCAACGGATTGATATCACCAACAATGACACCAACGCTTCTGGCACCGGTCTTCACATCAGTGCCAATGATAGTAGTGCCGGGGTGGTGTCAGCTGGAATTTTGATTGAGAACTTACAGAGTAGTGATATTGACCTGAATAGCGGTATCTTAATCCGAGCCACCACAGATGGTTCATTACCTGATGCCATTGATGTCTCTGATGCTGAAATTACTAATGCTCTGAATATGGGAGCAAATAATATTGCTGGAACTAACGCCTCGATCACCTTTGCTGAGTTTAGTGTAGCCAGCGGCACGGGTTCTGTGGCCATTGATGACAGCGGTGATCTTGGAAATTTGACTGTTGAAGGAACGACTCTTGATATTAATTCCTTAGATTTCGCTGGAGCTGGTGCAATTACCTCAACCGGAGCAACGGATATCGACGTTACCCTTGGTAACGCTGCAAATTTACTCCAGGTTCTAACCGGGAACCTTCAGGTCGGTAATGGTACACCAACCGTGTCTTTGGACGGTGAAGATGCTTACATCGAAGGGACTTTAGAAGTCGACGGTGCCGCTCGTTTTGATGGTGGAGTATATATAGAAGGCACAACTAACGAATACTTTGTTATTGACAGTGACTCTACTGGAGTGTCTGATGTTGATGTTGAGCTTTGGTTCTCTGATGATGGTAACAATGATGCTCACCAACTTGTCTTTGATGATGGAGCAGATGAGTTCCAGTTTATTGATGATGCAGCTTCTTTAGAAAATGTCCGAGCCAATGCTTTCTATGCTGGTTCAGCTTCAACTACATTTGGTGACGGTTCAATTACTCAGAGTGATGCTGGTGAAACTATTACGATCAATGTGGCTGATGGTGATGCTGCTGGAGAGGATCTAATTCTCACAGCTGACAACATTGGACTCCTGGCCACTGGTGCTTTATCAATTACTCCAAACGCAGCTCTGACCACAGCGATTGATTTAACAGACACTGATCTAACCAATGCCCTTAGTATCGGAGATAATAATATTATTGGTACGGCTTATACAGTTCAGGCGACCACCGGCGTTCTTACTTTAGACGGAGCAACAGATTTACAACTTACAGCTACAGCCGATGATATCTTAGTTAATCCGGCTGATGATTTTACAGTTACTTTGGCGGCTGATGGGCAAGCTGTGATTGATGCCACTTCTCCAGACACAACTACAACAGCCGGAGTCTTGGATATTGATATAGACACCATCACGGCTGATAATACTGGTATTAATCTTGATTATCAGACCGGTGACGCTGCTGCATCAAGTAATTATTATGCAAATTCATTAAACATAACAGTTGATGATGATACCGGACACGATGCTTCTGTTAGCGGTTATTATTTAAATGCAACAAACAATGATGGGGGCGCCAATCTTTACGGAGTTCATATTGCAGATCTAGGTGGCACTACTGGTGATGATACTTTTGCCTTTTATCAAGCTGGTGAGAATTGGGATTTTTCAATGTATACCGAGTCGCTGGTAATGCACCGTATTTTAACAGGCGACAGCGCTCAATCAAATATGACAGTAGTTAACCGTGACAGCAGCTTAACTGCTCAGCAATATTTATTGGACTTACAATACCTTGATGATGGAGATACTAATGGTGATTATGTAATTTTACGTGATAATAATGGCGGCGACACCAAGTTGTTAATTGCCGAAGAAGGATTTACCTCTTGGACTCCAGGTGCTGCAGGTGATGCCCTGACCATTAGCCTTCCGGCAGCCGATACTCAGGCTATTGTGATCAACTCTACAACCACGGATAGTTTGAATACTTCTGGTTTGATTGATTTAGACATGGATACTGCAGCTGATAATCAGTATGGAATTCATTTAACTTCTAATGTCACTGGTGAAGCAGGAACCACTCCTTTATATATTGATGTTAATAATGATGGTACAGATGTTGGCGAACTTTTGTATGGAACTTATATTAATATCGATGATGACAGTACTGGTACAGACGATATTGTCCACGGCATGTATATTAACTATGAAGACACGTCTCAACATGCGAATAGTTCTGCGATCTATGTTAACCAACCGAACGGTGGAAGTAATTTGAGTTACGGGCTTTATATGTCCGGAACAATCCTTACCGGGATTGATATGTGGAACATTTCCGTGGGGGCCAACAATGACGCCATTCGTATTGCTGATGATAATGAAATCGTTCTTGGAAATGGTGCCGATGTCACTATTGAATATGACGAGGACGGCACAGATCAGCTGCGAATTACTGGCTCAACTATTTTTGTTAATGCAGTTGAGTTTGATACAGCTATTAATGCTGATGCTGGTCTTGATATTGATTTAGGCGAGGGTGATCAAGTTACCATTGACGATGATGGTACGGCCACAGCTGATTTGGTAGCGATTACCGCGGCTACTAGTGTTGCTGGAATTGATGCCTTAAATATTTCTTACACCGCTGTTGACGATGATGCAGCTGACACACTTTATGGTATTGATCTTGGGGTGACCATTCAAAATGATACTACTGCTGATGATATAGTTTACGGCCAACGGATTGACGTCACCAACAATGACGCGGGCGTGACTGGGGCAGCTACTGGGCTATACGTTTCCGCGAATGATAGTGGGACTGCAGCAGTTGCAAACGGAATTTTGATTGAAAATCTTCAAAGTACAGATATTGATTTAGCTAACGGTATTTTGGTTCGGGCTACTACAGCGGACTCAATTGCCACAGCTCTTAATGTTTCAGATGCTGAGATCACTAATGCGTTAAGTGTTGGAGCTAACACAATTGTTGGTACCACCGGAGCGATTACTTATAGTGGAAACACGGTTTGGTCAACAACAGCAGGAACGCTTGGTATAGCTGCTTCAGATACAGGAGATAATGGCGGATATAGTCTTGTCTTGTCTGCTGGCGACTCTGCTCCTGATGCTGGCGAGAATGGTAATGATGTCGCTCTTGAGGCCGAAGATGCAATCATTCTTGAGTCTACTGGAGAGGTCGATATTGATGCAGGCTCTAACTTGTTAATGCTTGGTGTCTCGGCCGTAGGAATCGAGTCAACTAATGGTCCAATTAATATCGCTAATACTATGGCCACTGGTGCGGTTCGTTTAGGTACAGCCGGGGCTCGAGCAATTAGCATCGGTAACGGCAATGCTACAACCATCTCTTTAACCACCGACAACAGTGAGGCAGCTGACATTAATTTGATCGGCGGAGTAACCTTTAATGACGACATTACAGTTACTGCTGGGGTTGGTGAAGAATTTAACATTACTCGAACCGCTGACGCTGCGACAACTGAAGAAGGAGTGGCTCTGGCTTTCACAGCCGGTGCTGGAGATGGAAATGATATTTATAGCGCTTTGAAGTTATCAGTGACTAGTGCTAATCATGCCGCAGCCACTGATGAGGTTTATGGACTACATGTAGCAGATTTAACTGATGCTGATCCTGACGGCGATGAGTATGCTATCTATCAGGCTGGCACGTCTTGGGATTATGGACTTTATATTGCAGACGCAGGTTACTTTGATACCACACTCGAGGTGAACGGTGCTTTTGATCCAGACACCATTGACATCACTCCATCCGGGAACTCTGATGCCATTGACATTGTGGGTACTAACATGACCTCAACATCGGCGATCGATATGGATATGCTCAATACTTCAGGGAACCTGATTGATCTGGCCTGGTCTAGTTCCACTAACGCAGCGAACACAACCAAAGGACTTCATTTGGATTTTGGTAATTTATCCAGCAATAGCCAGGTCGTTTATGGAATTCATATTGATGATCTGGATGCCCGTGACGGGGTGGCTGACCAACGTGGTATTTATCAGCAGGGCACTAACTGGGATTATGGTTTATATACAGAAGCTCCGATTTATCACGCTGGAACTGCAGGAACTGCCAGTTGGACCTTGAATGCAGGTGATGCCAACATCAGTGATGGTTCGTTGACCTTGACTGATGCTGATAACGCTGTCGCTCTTGCCGTTACCGCTGATTCAGTCACCACATCCAATGCTGTCACTGTTTCAGCTGACGGGTTAACGACTGCTACCGGTATGGCTTTGACTTCAACTGGAACGTCTTTTAATGGAGAGTTATTAACTTTGACTAAGTCTGGAGCCTCTGGATCAACCGCCTTTACTTCTGATGTAGCAGCGATTACTTATACTCAAACTTTCAACGGAGGAGTTGGTTTAGATTCAACCGGCGGAGTTCTTGATATCGGTCGTTCTATCACTTTGGATAACGCTGGTCAAACCCACACAGTTTCTGGAGATGTGGTCACTATCATGAATTCAGGCACCCAGACTGCAGGAACTTTGACCGAAACCGGTGATCTACTTTTCCTTGATGAAAATTATGCGGCCAATACCGGGAACGCCATCTTCATCGACACTGAATCAACAGGTGGTAACGCCATTGATATTGATTCGGCCGCGACTACAGGGGATGCGATTAATATTAGTATGGCCTCAACTACGGGTAGTGCGATTGAAATTACAGATACTGCCTCGGACAGTGCCTCATCAGAAATTTTTGTTAATGTGACTGATGCTGCGGTTGGCGCCCAAACTTACTTGTTTCACGGTCGTTACACTGATGACGGTGAAGCCAATGCGGACTTCTTGATTTTTGAGGACAATAATGGCAACACCATGTTCGAGATCGAAGAGTTTGGTCACACAACAATCACTGGTCAAGCCGAAACCACTACTGCTCTTCAGGTTACTCAAGGTGACCTTACCCTTTCTGATGGACAGCTCCTGGTAGATAATTCAGCCCAAGCCAGCTTTAACTTCGACTACAGTGGATACGGAGTGTTTAATGCTGCATCAACAGATGCTGATCTGCTTCGGGTTACTTCGACTATTGATGAGGGCACCACTGGAGTTGATGCCATGTCTATTACGGCCAGTATTGATGACGCTGACGATTCCGCTGGTTTGCGAATTTCCATGGTTAATGCCAATGATGGTAATGGTGCTGAAACTTTCTATGGCTTGTATGTTGACATTGATGATAACTCAACCCTTTCAGACGACACAGCTTACGGAATCTATCTTAATAATCCTGATCAAGGGGCCGGGGCTGATGCTAATCTGGCCACTGATGCTTTTGTTTATGTTAATCAGGCCGATGGTTCAGTAGTGGTAGCTGACGGCATGTTATTCAACGTGGCTGCTGGAGGCTTGACTGACGCTATTGATGCTTCAGATGCCCAGATCACCAATGCTTTAAATATCGGAGATAACGCTATTGAAGGTACTTACTTTGATGTAGCGGAAACTACTGGGGCTGTTACTTTGACTCAGCAGGCGACTGGCACTGCACCACTAACCCTTACTGGAATAGCTAACGGAACAGGCGCTGAGGTTGATATAAATACTTCTAATAGTGCTGGCCAAGTTATTGATATCGGTTGGCCAGGAGCAACAGAAACCCAAACCGGGGCTTTGCTTGGTTTGAATATTGAATTTGACAATTTGATCGACGACAACACCAGCATTATTTACGGTATTCATGTTGATGATTTTGATAACTCTAACGGCGGCGGCGGAACTCAGCGTGGACTCTTTATCGAAGGAACCAACTGGGACCACAGTATTGTGGTGGAAGACGACATTAGTATTGGTGCTGCTGACCTTGGAGGAACCACAGCCACGATTACTTTTACTGATTTCACGGTCGGAGCTGACGGTAATGTTGCCATTTCTCCAGATGGCGCTGGCGACGCCTTACTCTTCACTTTGCCAGCCAATACCGATACCCAAGCCATGGTGGTCAACCATACTACATCAGACGCAACTGATGGTGTGGTTGATTTGAATATCACGACCGACACTGGAGGAGTTGATGGGATTGAAATTAATTATACTGTGGCAGACGATAATGATGACACAACTGAGAGTTTTGCCGCGCTTTCAATTATTGGTTTGCAAAATTCTGATGATGCCACTAATGACGATAATTTGTATGGAATATTTATCGCTGATCTGGGTGGAACTGGAGCAGCTGCTCAGGACGAGTACGCGTTTTATCAGAAAGGTTCTAGCTGGGACGCAGCCATTTATGTAGAAGATTTAGTTGAGATTCAGGATGGTACCCCAGGTACTCCAGCGACCGTTTCTGGTGGAGGAGATATTTATATTCATGATGCTTTGGAGATAGATGGAGCCAACTCGACTACTACGGATATTGTTGGCATTAATTCTAGTACCCTGACTAACGGTAATGGAATCCAGCTTTCACGAGTTGATAGCGGTGTTTCTGACTTTACAAGTGCTTCCGGATTGCTCTCGGTTATTCAGGGCGACAACGAGGTTGCCTCTACTGGAGACGCAGTTTATATCTCTCAGGCTGGAACCGGACAAGGTATCTATCTTCTAACGAATGATGCTGAAAAGGGAGCTACAGGAAGTGAAGCAATTTATATTGACTGGGAAGATGCTGATGCTAACGAGCGGGTGTTTGCCATTGAAAGTAATAACGGAGGTGCTGATAATGTTATTTATATTATTCAGTCTGACGGTGATGTTTTAAACGAGGGTGGTAATTATAATGGTGGTGCTGACTTTGCCGAGTATTTCTATGATTCAACTGGTGATTTGGTGGCTGGCGAGGTGGTGACAGTTGATTCAAGCAATCCCGAATCCGTTCGCCGATCAAATGAACCGCTCGACTCAGGTGTTATAGGAGTGGTTTCTACTCGAGCTGCTTTTGTTAGTAATTGGTCAGAAGACAAGGACGATAATCTAAATTGGAAAATTATCGCTTTAGCTGGACAAGTACCAGTGCGAGTTTCGGATGAGAACGGACAAGTTGAAATCGGAGACTATCTGACCAGCGCTTCTACTCCAGGATATGCTATGAAAGCGACTGAGGCTGGGCAAGTGATCGGCCGAGCCTTACAAGCTGCTGGTCCAGGAACTGACGTAATTGTGACTTATATTAGCGGAGAATATTACACTGGTGCGGTTATTGCCAGCGATGGTTCTGATACTTTGATTAGCGACACCTTGGTCCTTGATTCGCTGCGCAACGCGAATGCTGGAGATCCGATCGTGGATTCTCAAGCTTTGGTTTTGCGAGGTTCAGTTTGGAATGGGGCTAACGCTGTTGATCAGGATATGCGAATGGCTACTGTAGTGGATGCTGAGGATGAGTATCGTTTAGCTATTTCGAATACCATGGACGCGGAAGTAGTTTATGTAACTAATGAAGGAACCATGTCTGTTGTTGGTGACATGATTGTCGGTGGACACCTTTACCCTTCAGATCGCGGCACGTTGCAAACTGACAAATATATTTATTACGACGGATCCGGTGGACTGGGGGGTGACATGATGCGCACCAACGCTAGTGGCTGGTCAACTGGATCATATGACTTTGCTGAAATGTTCCCATCAAGTGATGATCTGGTTGCTGGTGAAGTCGTTGTCTTTGCTGATAGCGATGAGTCTATGCGTCGTTCTGATGGAGTCTATGATGATCGTGTAGCTGGTATTGTTTCTACCAAGCCAGGCTTCTTGGCTGGTGAGAATAAGCCAGGTGATTATCCAGTCGCTTTAGCTGGACGAGTACCAGTGCGAGTTACTTTAGAAAATGGACCAATCGAGATCGGAGATCCTTTGACCACTTCTTCCACTCCTGGATATGCCATGAAAGCGACTGAAGCTGGTCCGATTGTTGGTAACGCCATGAATGCTTTTGATGGTTCAGGTGGTGACGAAGATGTGATCGTGGCTTTTGTGAATGTTAGTTATTACGGTGGTGAAGAAGATGAAACTACTCCGGTGACCCAAACAGTAGTTGTTGGTGGAGGCGGTGGTATTACTGATCAAAGTCTTAGTGGTGATTTATATCTTCAAGCGAACAGCATTATTGGTGTGTCCAGTATTTCTGGAATCGGTGAGCGCTGGGAAATCGCTGAGAATGGAGATTTGCGAGTCGTAGGAGCTTTGACCACCGTGATCGAGTCTTATCAGGGCGAGGATGTTGAAGTCGTGGCTACTCTTTCGCGAGAACACACAGTTACTTTGTCCGGCACTGCTCAACTTAGTGGTGGCAGGGTCAGTATAAATTTTGAGGACATTGATCCTCAGTTTGATGACATTATTTCAACTATTGCTCCGGTTCGAGTTATGGCTATGCCGATTGGTGAACCGGTAGCTCTTTATGTTGCTAATCAGGATGATGATGGATTTACGATTTCTTCTGATGGGTCATCTAACGCAGAGTTTAATTGGTTTGTGACTGCTTATCGAAAAGATTATGAACCAGAAGAGTATTTGAATCTAGAGCCAGAGGAACAAAATGATCAAGGCTCAATGATCAATGATCAAGTTTCCGAAGAAGAAATTACAGAAGAACCAGAGCCAGTTGAAGAAATAGAACCAGTTGAGGAAGCAGTTGAAGAAGATGAAGAAGTTCCAGAGGTTGACCAGGAAGTGGTTGACGAGATCGTGGAAGAACCAGCAGACAACGGTGAGGCCGTTGATGAGCCCTTAGCAATTCCTGCTGCAGAGCGAGAAATTGAGGATCCTATCGCGCGCGATCCCCAACCTGAAGTAGAAGAATAAGTTGAAAAGCAGCGGTTGAATTCCGCGACCTGTATTGACGTGCAAGGTTGCGACGTTCTTTAACAAGGCCCACAAGAAGGGTCCTCGGTGTTGCCCTGAGTTATTGCCAAAAAAGGTAAGCTTGTTGATAGCTCAGGGCTAATTCACCAATACATAGGACGGCCAGATCCCACTCTGGTCGTCTTGTGTTTTATGTTTATAAAAGGTAACGCCCGCCGTGCTCCAGAGGAACAGGCAGGCGTGTGTGAGAAGAGTTGTGTGCTTAGGGGCCGCAGCCCGGATCGATCAAGCCGTCGCAGTCGTTGTCGATTCCGTCGCAGATGTCTTCGACACCAGGGTGGACTGCAGGGTCGTTGTCGTCGCAGTCTCCACAGATGTTGAAACCATCGCCGTCAGCATCACCGAACTCGTTGGCTGGGACGTTGCCGTCACAGTCGTCATCTTCCTGGTTGCAGATCTCGATGGCTCCCGGGTACTGTTCCGGGTCGTTGTCATCGCAGTCGTTGTCGCATTCGGTATACCCGTCGCCATCGTCGTCAATCTCGTCAGAACCGAGGTTGCCGTCACAGTCAGTATCCACCCCATCGCAACCCTCGGCTGCACCAGGGTAGATACTGGGATCGGTCGGTTCGCAGTCGGCGCAGTTGACGTAACCGTCAAGGTCGGAGTCTGTGGTCTCGTCCGGCAGGATGATCCCGTCGCAGTCATTGTCGATTCCGTCGCAGATTTCGACCGCGTACAGATAGGTGTAGTCGTAGGTGTCATCGCAGTCGCCTTCGCACTCGGTCATACCATCGTCATCGTTGTCGATTTCGTTCTCGTCATCGACGTTGTCGCAGTCGTTGTCAATGACGTAGTCACAGGTATGAGGGGCGCCGGGGTAGACGTCAGCGTTGTTGGGATTGCAGTCGCCCTGACAACTGGAGTATCCGTCTCCGTCGTAGTCGAAGTCTTCGTCGATACCGCCGTCACAGTCGTTGTCGAAGCAGTCGTTCGCCTCGGTGTTACCTGGGAAATTGTTGGCGTTGGTGTCGTCGCAGTCGTCGTCCAGAGAACCGGCAATGCCATCAGGACCACAGATGGAGACTCCGTCACCATCAGCGTCCTCCGGGGTGAAGTAGTCGTTGTTGTCGTCACAGTCGTCATCGACCGTTCCGGCCACTCCATCTGCTCCACAGGTGGTGTAGCCATCCAGGTCAATGTCGTCCAGGTTGTACCAGTCGTCCGTGTCGTCGCAGTCGCCCTCGCACTCCATCCAGTCGTCCAGATCCTGATCGAGCTCATCTACAGGAACGATCCCGTCGCAGTCGTTGTCCTCTCCGTCGCACAGCTCCTCGGCTCCGGGGTAGGTCAGGTCATTGCTATCGTCGCAATCACCGTCACACGGGGACAGGCCGTCACCGTCCTGGTCGACTTCGTCGTTGGCTACGCCATCACAGTCGTTGTCCAGACCGTCGCACAGTTCCGGAGCTCCATCGTAGATGGTGTTATCCGCGTCGTCGCAGTCGCCTTCACAGACCATTTGACCGTCACCATCATCGTCGGCTTCGTTCGCGGGCAAGGAGTAGTCACAGTCATTGTCGGCCCCGTCGCAGATCTCCGGGTTGCCTGGGAATCGCGCTGGATCGTTGTCGTCGCAGTCCTCACCTTCCGGAGAGCCGTCACCGTCCGCGTCGACCACTGACGTGGTGTCGTCATCGTCATCTGCGGAATCGTCGTCAGACGAGTCATCATCATCGGTCGGTGTGGTGTCGTCGTCTCCCGGAGTCGTGTCATCATCATCGGTCGGTGTGGTGTCGTCGTCTCCCGGAGTCGTGTCATCGTCATCCGAGGTGAAGTCGTCATCATCATCGACCGTGTCGTCGTCCATGGACACTGCTTCAAGCAGTAGACAGTAGCAGGTCCCAGGCTGAACTTCACCAGGAACCTCGCGTTCTGCAGAGGCATCCGCGACCATCGAACCCGACAGCCACAACGCCCCCAGCAGGGCAGCACACAAAATTGTCAAAAGAGCGGTGCGGGTCATGGCCATCTCCTTCCGTGTTTATTTTCCATTTCCCTGTTCTACCTTTATCCTACTACGGATACTGTGGAAAACACAACTTTTTATTATATTTTGGCTAATTTGTCAACCCTACCTGAGGATAACTTAACTAGCCAAGTTAAGCTTGGTTAGCTATACTATCGATGTTTAAAAATAACTAAAAATTAACCTAAATTTACCTGTATGGACACACAGTCCTCTGGCGCGCGAGTCGCCGCCTCCAGGTCTCGAAGGCTGAGCCAGTCTTTAGGGACCCCTAAGGTATATGAAGGGATCACAAGATGGTGCATGTACCTCTTATTCCTTCTTACCCCGCTCTTTTTCCTGCCTTGGAACCTCGACATCCTTGAGGTGAACAAGCAGACCCTGCTGGTCATTTTGACCTTTGTTGCCGCTTTAAGCTGGCTTGGAGGGATGATTACAAGCAAGCGCTTTAGTTTCCGCCGTGGATGGTTGAACCTGTTGCCGTTTGTTTTTTTGGTTACCGTTCTGGTTTCAACCGTCCTGTCTTTAGGAGGGTTTATCAGTTGGGTCGGTGAAGCTACTCAGGAGTACATGTCATTTTTGACTACTGCTTCTTTGGTCGTCCTCTTCTATATAATAGTAAACACCTGTGCTGAGGCTAAGATGTTGCGCAATGTTTTGTTTGCTTTCCTGGTCGGAGCAGCTTTGACTGTTTTGGTTGGTTTCTGTTCCGTTTTAGGATTACAGATCGTGCCGTTCGGTTTTGCTGATACCAAGAGTTTTAATACTGTAGGGACCATGAACGCCTTTGGTGTTTTCTTGATCTTTGCCACAATTTTCGGTAACGCCATTTGGTTAGTGGCCAGAAAGGCCAGCGACGGAATTATTCATGCTGGTTGGAAAGGAATGTTAAGCAAGATCTTGATCCTATTCATTTCTTTAGCTGCAGTGATTGTTCTAGCTGGAATTGATTATTGGGTTCTATGGGTTATTATGCTTTTTGGTTTGGTTGTTTTGTTTGCCTTTCCGTTGTTGCGGGCACAGGAATTTCCAAGCGGTACTCGTTTTGTGATTCCTATGGTGTTGTTAGTAGTTTCTTTGTTACTACTTTTCTTGAACACTCCGTTACGCCTAGATCTTCCAGCTGAAGTAACTCCAAGTTTCAAAGCCAGTTGGAATGTCACTACCCAGACCCTGTCTGACACGTCCGCTTTGTTCGGATCTGGTCCAGGAACGTTCATTTATGATTACGCTAAGTACCATTCAGGAGATGTAAACAATAGTATTTTCTGGAACACTCGCTTTGATCGTTCGAACAGTCACTTCCTGACTATGCTAACCACTTTGGGAGTACTCGGAGCCTTAGTTTGGGTAGTGTTTGTGGTTATGTTGGCAGTTAAGATCCTGTCTCGATTAGTGCGCGAGCGCGAACACACGGAATGGAAGATGAGCTTTATCCTGTTCGCCCCATGGGCTGCCCTAGTCTTAGCTTCCTTCCTGTATTCATCGAACTTCACTCTAACTTTCTTGTTCTTTGTTTTTGGTGCTTTGTTGGGCACTCATGCCATGCGCAAAGTTAAAGAAGCTACAGTTTCTGAGTCACCACGACTGGGACTACTCTTCTCTTTCTTGTTCGTCTTAGTGGCTGTGGCTGTGGTTACGGTATTGTTTGTTACTGGTCAGCGCTATGCTGGTGAAGTTGCTTTTGCCAAGGCCGTGAAGCTTGATCGTTCCGGAGGTGAAGTATCCGAGATTATTCAGAAGTTGGACAAAGCCGCGACTCTTAATCGTTATAATGATATTTATTATCGTAACTTAGGTCAGGCCTTGTTGCTTCAGGTGAGTGAAGAGTTGAATTCTGGTGAAGAAATGACTGCTGAGCAGGCCAACTTGATTCGTGCTTTGACAGCAGCCAGTATTAACGCGGCTAAGATGAGTACTGATCTTGGTGGTAATAACGTTCTGAACTGGCGTATTCGTGGATCAATCTATCGTGAAGTAATCGGTCTGATTGGCGGAGCTGATGCTTTTGCTGTGGCTTCGTTTGAACGGGCCATTGAACTTGAACCACTTAATCCACTGAACTACACTGAGCTTGCTCAAGTTCATCTAGTCATCGCTGAGATCGCTCGACAGCTGCTTGATTCTACTGATGAAGAGACCGCAGTGGCTGCTCAGGCAACGCTTGATAATAGTCTAGCTTCAGCTGAAGAGGCTTTGAATCAGGCTATTACTTTGAAGGGTGATTATGCCCCAGCTCATTATCAGTTGGCTGTGGTTTATGAACGCCAAGGACGACTGGACGATGCTGTAGCTAAGATGGAAAGTGTGGCCCAGTTTAATCCGCTTGATGTTGGTGTGTCTTTCCAGCTTGGTTTGCTCTACATTCGTCAAGGTGATTATGATGCCGCTGAAGCCCAGTTTGAGCGCACAGTTAGTCTGTCGCCAAACTACTCTAATGCCATGTGGTACTTAGCTGCCATTTATGAGCTCAACGGTGATATTGAAGCAGCGATTGAACAGGTTCAGAAGGTATATGATTTGAATCCAGAGAATGATGCTGTTAAAGAACGTTTAGAGCGTTTGCTTGGTGGTGAAGTTGTAGAAGAAATTCCGGAGCCGGTTGAAGAAGGTGAAGGTTCAGCTACTGACGTTTCTGAAGGTGAGGTGGTTGAAGAGATAGAATAAAGTTAAGAAGAATAAAAAGATGAGGGCGAGGTCTGAGGACCTCGCCCTTTCGAGTCGCGCCGGCTAGACTAGCGGCACTGAAGTGCTTCCGAGTGTCGGAGATGGAAGTGTGGTTCGGCCGATCTAGAAGGCGGAGGAACCGGAATCTGGTCGAACCAGCCCAGTGCCTCGAGTAGGATGTCGCGACAGAAATCTGGTTCGGCCGCGCAGCCGTCGATAATCTCTCGATACACTGTCTCTTGTTCAAGAGTTGGCGGATCGTTTATGTCAACACACAGGCGCAAGGCATCATCAGCGAACTCAACGTCCCAGTTACCGTAGGTGAAGGGGTCGCAGGGGCAGACAGCATGACAGTGGATACTGCTGACGTAGCAGCCGTAAAAAGCCTCGCCACAGCGATCATTGACCCCACCGACAACAACCAGCCACCCTTCTTCGATCCGGGCCTCTTCGTCCTCCTGAGGACCGACGCAGTGCCAGTCGTGGTCCTCGGCCCAGGTGTTGTAATTGTTCGCGGTCTGTTCGTCAACTTCAGCCCAGTACGCCCGCTGGGTCACGTCGCGTAGACCTAGAGCTGAGACACAGCTGTCCAGTTCACCGACCGGGTGTTCTGGGCTCAGGCTGCTGTCACAGGCACTGGCGTCGTAGTTGTTCGAGTAGCCATAGGGCGGATGATTGGGCAATGACGCAGCAGCACGAAATTCGGCTGCGGTACATAGTCGGCGACCGGTCAGTTCGTAGATGGACTGATGGATGAAATCGATCATGCGGTAGGTGAAAGCCGTGTCCGCCACATAATGTTGACCGATCCATTCCCCACCACAACCCGGGAAAGGGCACTTTTCAGCGCAGGTGAGTCCGTCCAGGGTGAACTCCCCTTCCGGATTGAGCTGAGGAGTGTAGCTCGGATTGTCAATGTCGTTCGCGGGGAAGACGTAGGTTCCGGCCGGGAGGTGAATCTCTTCGTCCGGGTTAGGACATGAATTCAGATTGGCTGAATCATCATCGTCGGTCGGCGTGGTGTCATCGTCTCCCGGAGTCGTGTCGTCGTCATCGCTCAACGTGGTATCATCATCGTCAGCCTGATCGTTATCACTCACACCGAATCCGTTGTCACTAGGCTGGCAGCCCAGGACAAACAGCCCACTCAGGGCCCAAACTACCAAATATTTATGAAGGTCCATGACTTCCAGTCTCCTTTCTGGTTATTTATTCAACCACGATTTTGCATCCTTGTCAACCAAAAAAGCCCCTTCAAAAAGAGACTTTTGTGGTGGACCCGAGGAGACTCGAACTCCTGACCCCTTGCATGCCATGCAAGTGCTCTACCAACTGAGCTACGGGCCCTTGCGGGTCAAAGAATATCAAAAACAAAAGACAAGGTCAAGCAACCCTGTCTTTTGTTAATTTTATCTATGCAACAAAACCGAAATATCCAAGGACTAGTCCGAGGATCACAACTAGAACGCCCCACAAAACAAACAAATTATCGTTCTTGGTGAACATCTGGGCTAATCCCATCATAGCTTTTGGAGCCAAAAGCAAAAGAACGCCCTTAACTAAGGCGATCCAAGCAAGAATGGTAATTAGGACTTCCCAACCACCAACCCAAAGGTTGTGGAAAAGGACCATGAATAGTCCTGCGACCAGGGCAACAGCTCCACCATAAAAGGCGAGCGAGTAGTTGGTCGTAAAGTCAGTCATTACCTTGCGATAATAAGCTCGATTGATGAGCATGCCTAGCCCCACAACCAAGTAGAGCAAGCCAAAAACTTTGGCTAAAACTAAAGATAAGGCCATACCTCCTATTATTTAAGTTAATTATATTCTATTTACAATATAGCATATTTTAAGTATCCTATGCGCATTATGTTGCAAGTCGGAATAGTTGGCCTTCCCAACGTTGGAAAATCTACTTTGTTTAAAACGCTCACAAGAAAGGCAGTTGATTGTGAGAATTTTCCGTTTTGTACGATCGAGCCCAATGTGGGGGTGGTTGAGGTTCCTGATGAGCGAGTTGATCGTTTGGCTGAAATTTCTAAGTCAGAGAAGGTTATTCCAACCGCGATTGAGTTTGTTGATATTGCTGGATTAGTACAAGGAGCTCATAAAGGTGAGGGGTTGGGGAATAAATTTTTGGCTAATATCCGAGAGGTGGACATGATCGCTCATGTAGCGCGTGACTTTTCTGATTCTAATGTGACTCATGTTGATGGTTCACTTGATCCTATGCGAGATGTTGAGATTATTGAAACTGAACTGGCTATGGCCGACCTGTCGACCGTGGAGAAACACATTGAACGTCTTCAGGGCAAAGCTAAAGGTGGAATGACCAAGGAACTAGAAATTGATATTGCGCTTTGTAAAAAATTGTCCGAGGCTTTGGGTCAGGGGAAGTTGGTCAATCAGGTTGAGTTAGATGACAAGGAACGACCGATGATAAAGCACTTGAATCTTTTGACCAGCAAGCCAACGGTTGTGGTTCTAAACGTTGGAGAGGATGAAGTAAATAAAGAGATCGATCTTGATGGTCGGGCTGCGTTGCCGATTTCAGTCAAAGTAGAATCTGAATTAGTTGATCTTGAAGAAACAGAAAAGAAGGAGTTTATGGAATCGATCGGCTTGAAGCAATCAGGTCTGGATCGTTTAATCTCGAGTTGTTACGAACAGCTTGATCTAATCACTTTTCTAACCTCAGGCCCTAAAGAGACTCGAGCTTGGACTGTTCCAACTGGAACAAAAGCACCGGCTGCTGCCGGTGTGATTCATACTGATTTTGAAAAAGGTTTTATTCGAGTCGAAGTTACAGGCTATCAGGACTTTGTTGATTTGGGTGAGATTGGAGCTCGCGAGGCCGGTAAAATGCGAGTTGAAGGTAAAGACTATGTTATTCAAGATGGTGATGTCTGTTACTTTAGGGTGAATACTTAAAAACCAAAACTTCGCGACCCACGTGCTGGCCTTTGCGTTCATACAGGATGCCGTTTCGCGGTGTTTTTTTGTTTAGGAGCTCGGGTACTGAGTTTGGTATTGGATCAACTAACTTGAATCCGGTTCGCTCCAGTTCTTTGAGTACTGGAATATAAATTTTCTTTTTCTGGAAGGAAAAGACTGGTAAGACGACGCAGATTCCAGAGCCTTTTTTCAGGAGCTTGGAAATCGAACGAAAACTTTCAAGATATAACGAAGTCAGTTCAGTGGCAGTTTTTTCTAGTTCCTGCTTGCTGGCCCGACCAGACTGCAAAGGACCTAAGTAAGGTTCAGTCACCATCAGATCGATTGGTCCCTCAAGATGTGATTCGATCTCCTGTGCTGGGCAGGTCTCGAGCTGGATTGTTGGTAAATCGATCTCAAGCTCACGACCTAACCAGTTCAAATTTTTCTTAGTATCATTAATTGCCTTTTGATCAATGTCACTACCAACGATTTTGTTGATTCCAAGCAAAGTGGCCTCGATCAGTGTGGTCCCTACTCCACAGAACGGATCGAGCAGAGTTTTGTTATTTGTTATTTGTCTTTTGTTGTTTCCCAAGTTGCACATCACTCGCGCTAACTTGGGCGGCAACATTCCACGTTTAGTATCTCGCTTTGGTTTTCCATAATCTCGTTTAGACCAACTTTCAAAGTCCTGAACAGATCTGGTTTGTCCGATCATGATTCCAGCCTTGTTAGCAATCAAAACGAATTCACCTCCAGATTCAAGAACATTATTAGTTGAAATGACTACAGCTGATAAGGTCCGTTCCCTACTGGTCACTAGACGGGCTGAACAACCAGCTTCTTTAAAACGTTTTTTAACTTCTAACCCCAAAGCCTTGCTTTGTTTGCGCAGCGAGTCAGTTAGTTTGGAATCTCCAGCATCATAAACCGAGACCCCAAAAGAAGTCTTGCCTTCTCTTTCATATTCATAACTGTGAGTAAACAAAAGATCAGCGAGCTCATCTTGCTTGATCGTTTTCATGGTTTCTATAACTTCACCGATTTTGATCACTCCAGCCAGCCGGTCTTGTAGTTGGTCCAAGCTCTGGTCAACATTGTCCAAGATCAAAATTTCGTTTGAGGCTTGGGAATAATCATGATCAGGTCCGAGAACTGAGGAAATCTCAGCGATGGATAAGGTAGGATTAGATCCTAAGACAAAAAATACAGTCATGGACATAGTTTAACATTAGGACTTGACTAAAACAAGCTAAATCGCTAAGATATGGCAAGCTAATAAATAAAAGTTGTCCATACCCGAAAGGGTGTTCTGAGTTAAGCTCAGGACCGACTCACATATGAAGTACGAATTACTTTACATTGTGCCATCGAGTTTTGCTGACGCTGAGGTTGAAGGCGTTCAGAAAAAGATTAGCTCCATGGTCACAGAGGCTGGCGGTGAGATTTCTCGTGACGAAAGTCTGGAAAAGATCAAGTTGGCTTATCCGATCAACCACGTGCGGCACGGCACGTACATTCTCGTGCATTTTCAGGCCGAGACCGGAATTATTAAAGGTCTTGATGCTAAACTCAAGTTGACTGAGGAAATTCTGCGCCACACCTTGAATAAAATGGTGCCAGGCACAGAAGATAAGAAATACGAGCTAACAAGTTACGTGGCGCCACTTAGTGCTGAGGGTCATTCGACCAATCGGGCTAAGCCCGCACCAGCTGTAGCAGCTCCAAAGAAACTTGCTCCACCTCCTCCAGCCAAGACTGAGGAAACAGCTCCAAAGCTGAGCGTAGAAGAGCTTGATAAAAAATTGGACGAGATTTTAGAATCCGACGTCCTTAAAGATATCTAATCTATGGCCGGTTCACTAAACAAAGCCATGATCATTGGTAATTTAACTCGTGATCCAGAACTGAAACAGATCCCTTCGGGTCAGTCGGTTTGCAGTTTTGGTGTAGCAACTAATCGAACTTGGAATGATAAGCAAGGCCAGAAACAGGAACAGGTCGAGTTTCATAATGTTGTTGCTTGGGGAAAGTTGGCTGAAATTTGTTCTCAATATTTGTTCAAAGGCAAGAAGGTCTATGTTGATGGTCGTTTGCAGACACAGGATTGGGAAGGTCAGGATGGTGTACGACGATATCGAACTGAGATTGTTGCTGAGAATATGATTATGCTTAGCCCTCCTCAAGGCGGGTCTTCTAATATGGGTGCCCCAGTTCCTCCACCAGCTGCATCAGCAGCTCCACCAACTGATCCGGCAGTTAATCCGGATGATGAAATTAAAGTAGAGGATATTCCATTCTAAAACTATGTTTCGAAGAAAACCTAAAAAGAAAACTCTTGGCAAGAAAGATCGTTACTGTTTTTTCTGTGTGAACAATATTGATGACGTTGATTATAAAGACGTTGCCCTGTTACGACGCTTCATTAGTTCTTATGCCAAGATTGTTTCTCGCAAGCGTAGCGGTGTGTGCTCTTGGCACCAGCGCCGTTTGTCTCGAGCGATTAAGCGCGCTCGGATTATGGCCCTGATTCCGTTTGTTCAGAAGTAATGGCTCAGAGCGATCTCAAAGCAATAATTAAAGCCCGGATGGTGATATATGAAACCATCCGTGCTTTTTTTGCTGAGCGGGATTATTTGGAAGTTGAGACTCCTCTTTTAGTCCGTTCGCCCGGAATGGAACCAAACCTGGATCCGTTTGAGGTAGTTTCCCCCTCCTTTCGAAGGAGGGGGTCAGG
>CAYZPO010000006.1:0-27592 GCA_964480695.1 uncultured Gammaproteobacteria bacterium
CATGTCTGTTTCGGATTTCTTTTCTTGACCAGCGTTCATCTCTGCCAACACCTGATCTAAGCTCTCGTGCTCATGAAGTTCTAAATAATCTGGCAGTTCTTCAACTGAATGAAGGCCCAGGTGTCGGATAAAATCATTGGATAACGTGTAAACTGGCTGAAGCCGAGCTTTATCGTCTCTTTCCTCAATCAGGCCGCGCATTGATAAATTGCGTAAAATTAGCGAACAATTGATCCCTCGAATCTGCTCAATTTCTGGTTTGGTCACAGGACCTCGATAAGCAATAATGGTCAGTGTCTCCAATGACGGACGAGTAAGTTCCCCAGCCACCTCCTCTTTTACCAATGATTCAACCACTTCACCAAAAACCGGATTCGTTACCAACTGCAACTTTCCGTCATGATCAACCAAATGTAAACCTGAACCCTCGGTGTTGAGTCGGGTTTTTAATTCTTCAACACTACTCTCAACCTCCTTCTTGTCAGCCTTCAAAATCTTAACCAGCCGATCTAACGGAACCGGCTTACCAGCAACAAATAATACAGCTTCGATTTTCCCTACCAACGACATTAATCTACGCGTTTAATATTTATTTCATCAAACAGATTTGATTGACTCACATTGACTATTTTCTGTTTGACCAACTCCAGCAACGCCAGGAAACTTACCACCACATCAATCTTGGAACCTGAGCCAGCGATCTCACTGAAATTAAATCGCGCTCGATCCATGATCGCTGTATGGATATTACTGATTCTTTCTTGAACCGAGGCCACTCGACGCAAGCTGGCTTTCTGCAACGCCAGGAACGGCTCTAACTTTTTGATCAGACCACGCATTGCAGTCTCAAGCAAGCCCACATTCATTTTTCCTGGTGGAGCAAACTCCTGAATCTTTTTAATTGGTCGCTCGCGTTTATACATAATCTGACGCTGACCGTACAGCTCTTCTATTTTCTTTGATGCTTCAACAAACCTCTTATACATTCTGAGTTGTTCAGCCAAGTTTCCGTCCTCTTCTTCCTCGATTGTCAGGTCTGGCAAAATCGCTCGTGACTTGATGTAGAGTAGACGCGAAGCAATAACCAAAAAATCTGCAAGTTCCTCAGCTGGTACCTGACTCTCATTAATGTGCTTGAGATAATCATCAGCCACTTTAGCCAAAGACACTTCAGTAATATCCATTTCCTCCTGTTCGATCAAATCCAGTAAAACCTGTAACGGTCCTGCAAATTCCTCCATTTTAAGCTCAAAAGACATGATAAGAAAATAATAAACTAAGAAACTAAGAAAATATGTCTGAGAATATTTTTTTATTTTCTTATTTTTTTAGTTTTTTAATTTGAATATTGGCCTCATCCAATTGTTCCTTATCAAGCTCTGCTGGTGCTCCGGTCATTGGCTCTCGCCCATCCCCTGTCTTGGCAAACGGAATTATCTCACGAATGTTTGGTTCATTTTCTAAAATCATGAGCAAGCGATCGATCCCAGGAGCCAAACCACCATGTGGCGGCGCTCCGTACTTGAACGCCTCAAGCATGTGGCCAAACTTCTCTTCTACCACTTCCTTGTCATACCCAGCAATCTCAAAAGCTTTGTACATGATTTCTGGATCATGATTACGAATTGCTCCCGAGCTCAATTCATAACCATTACAAACCATATCAAACTGGTGCGCTGGGATCTCGAGCGGTGGCTTGTTATTCAAAGCATCAAGGCCACCCTGAGGCATGGAAAACGGATTGTGACCAAACTCAATCTTGCCATCATCATCTTCATAAAACGGAAAGTCTACAATCCAGGCAAAAGCAAGCTCGTTTGGATCTTTCTTATCCTTCCGCAGATCTGGCTTATCACTCTTATACTTTTCCATTGCTTCGGCGTATGTGATACGCGGCCACGGACTTTGGGTGATTTTTTTGTCTGGATACAACTCCTTGACCATCGCCTCCATCATCGTCTCAGCTAGAACTAATAGCTCCTCCTGATCAACAAAAGACATTTCCATATCAAGCTGGGTATGCTCAGCCTGACGATCACCACGAGCGTCTTCGTCGCGCAAACAGCGAGCGATCTGGAAGTAACGTTCCATACCTGCGACCATAAGGAGTTGTTTGTACTGTTGCGGTGCCTGTGGCAGAGCGTAGAACTTACCTGGGAAATTACGGCTTGGCACAACGTAGTCACGAGCTCCTTCTGGCGAACTAACGGTCAGCAACGGTGTCTCGACTTCTACGAAATCTTGCTCGTGTAAGTAGTTTCGAAAAAACTTAATCAGTTTGTCACGCTGCCGGACATTCTTAGCCATGCGCTCTGATCGTAGGTCAAGATAGCGATACTGCAATCGTAAATCTTCATTCACGTCTATGGTGTCCTTATCAACCTCAAACGGAGGCGTGTCAGCCTTGCCCTGAATAGTAACCTTCTTGGCCAGAATCTCGACTGTACCGGTTGGCAGTTTCTCGTTCTTCTGCTTGGCTCCGCGTTCCTGGACAACACCTTCGATCTCGAGCACATACTCTGGACGGATTTCGTCGACAATCTTCTTAGAGTCTTCATCCAGCTCGTCTGGAACGATTACAACCTGAATTAAAGCCGATCGATCGCGCATGTCCAAGAAAACAATCTTACCCATGTTACGCCGAGAATGCACCCAGCCGTTTAGTCGAACTGTCTCCCCAGCCTGTTTTGTAGTTTCGATGTTTAATTTTCTGTCCATATTATTACGGTCTAATTCGATTGATAAGTCTTGGGAACGGGATCGTCTCCCGAATGTGTTTTACACCACAAAGCCAACCCACGGTACGCTCAAGTCCTAAACCGAATCCAGAGTGCGGGACTGATCCGTACTTTCGTAGATCCAAGTACCACTGATACTCTTCTCCAGTCAGGCTCTCTTTGTCAATCGCTGCTTTCAAAGTATCATAATCGTCCTCACGCTGCGAACCACCAATCAATTCACCCGAACCCTCAGTTCCAATCAGGTCACTATTCAGAACTAGATCTGAATTACCAGGATCAACCTTCATATAAAATGGTTTGATCGTCCGGGGCCATTTGTGAATGAAGATTGGCACATCAGAATCTTGAGTCAACAGACCTTCATCATCATTACCAAGGTCTTCTCCAAATTTAATATCTGACCCTAATTCATTCAACTTAGTGATCGCTTCAGTGTAAGTTAATCTAGTGAACGGAGTCTTGATCTTCTTTAACAGCTCAAGATCACGTTCCAAAATCTTCATTTCTTGTTGACAGTGCTCGAGCACCTGCTCGACAATATAGACGATCATTTGCTCCTGAATTTCCATACTTTCTTCATGCTCAACAAAAGCCGCTTCAGCATCCATCATCCAAAATTCAGTTAAGTGACGTTTGGTTTTGCTTTTCTCCGCTCGAAAGGTTGGACCGAAATCAAAAGCACGACCAACAGACATGATCGCAGCTTCAAGATATAGTTGTCCTGTTTGTGAAAGATAAATTGTACCTTGGTCAAAGTACTCAATTTCAAACAAAGTCGTTGCTCCCTCACAAGCATTCGGGGTCAGAATCGGAGTGTCAATTTTAATAAATCCATTCTGATGATAAAAATCGTAGATGGACTGGATCACTCGATCTCGCACGCGTTGAATCGCCCACTGTTTTTCTGATCGCAACCATAGATGTCGATGATCAAGTAAAAAATCAGGGCCATGTTCTTTTTTCGAAATCGGGTAGTCGTCCGGTGCAAGTTGGACAACCTGGATCGCCACACCTTCGAGTTCGAACCCAGATGGAGCTCGTGACTCTTCTTTGACCTTGCCTTCGACAATAACTGAGGACTCAATCTTCATGTCCTGCAGCGCTTGCCACTGCTCTTCAGGCAGGTCGGCCTTGGAGTAAACTACCTGAATCCGACCGGATCCATCACGAAATTGTAAAAAAAATATCTTCCCGCTAGAACGGAAGTTATACCCCCACCCTTTTAGAGTGACTTTTTCGCCTATTTTAGCGCCAATTTCAGCTACTGTCATATCATTATTCTTAGGTTATTTTAGCTTATTTTAGCCTGTTTTGCAAATCCACTTACCAACAAACCTGACTCTTCCAAAATTAAGCCTAATCCTCTATACTAATGACATATGGCAAAAACAACTCTTACCACCAAGAAAAAGACTCAATACCAAAAAAGGTTAAAAAAAATACAAGCTGAACTGAAAAAATTACAAAATCAATTTCATGCCTTAAGAAAACGAGCCCAGACCTTGAGAGAAAAAGTAATTAAGACGAATGACACCTCCAAAATAGATGCTATCCGCAAAAAACTTGGACTGAAATAAAAATATCCTGCACTATGCAGGATATTTTTATTTAACTTATTATGCTGCTGGTTCAAGCTCTGTCGCCTTGGCTTGAGTATACTTATCTACATCATCAGCTATTTTAGCCTCTAGTCTTGCCACAAAATCAATAGCCTTTCTTCTATCTTCTGAATCTTCAGCTTTTTGTAGCTCCCTTTTATAAACCCCGGCCTCCTGCATAAGATCTTCAGCCATATCTGTTTTTACAGCATCTTCTATAACAGCTTCCTTGGTCTTCCAATCATCATACTTATCAACTAACTCTTTTCCGGCAGGCCCCTCAATTAATCGTTTACCAAAAGACATGCCACCTCTCAAGGCCATCTCGGTTGATCCACCATACTCCTTATCAAAATCCTCAACACTAGTACCACCGGCTTCAAATATCTGTTTCCTTTGTTCAAGAATTCTTTTAGCTGTTGCTTCGTCTGCTTCCTTTACGTGAGCATCATCAAGATTAAGTCTTTTTAACTTCGCTTCATAAATTTTACGTTCTCGCCCAGCTGGAATCTGATCTAAAATTTCATCCAGTACTTTAGCAGCAGGTGGTCTTTCTGACTCTGTACGCCGAAGAAGTCTTTCATTATAAGCTTCGTTCTTTGTCCATGACAATCTCTTGGCATCTTCTACACTACTCAAAGCTACCATTCTATCAAATCCAGCAGTACTAGGAGATTTGTCATAAATATTTTGCCTAGCTTCTCTTCCTACTGCAGAAATAAAATTTCCTGATTCAGTAGCTGAATCCCATGATGACAGTCCTCGGCTCCAATCAAGATCAGGACCACGCTTGAAGCTGCGCAGCTTTGAAGTAACTCTCTCACGAACCTGGTGAGGAACATCAACAGCAGGATCATCTAACATACCTTCGATTGTATCAATGATTTTACCCAAACTCTCCGATGCTTCAACAGTCTCTCCTCCTCCTTCAAGAGCCCCGTCAACTTGAGCGGCCTCGGCTTTCAGATCTTCATGTCGTTGTTCAACTTCAGCAACCTCACCCTTAATAGCATCTAACTCAGCTGCATCCTCAGGGCCAACATCGCTTACTTCAGCTATCGCGGCCTCTGTCTCAGTAATGGCCTCACCAGCGGCACCAGCTTCAACCTCAGTTTGTGCAAGCTCAGCCGTAACTGCCTCTCGCGCAGCCCCTAATTCACCTTGCTGTTCAACTTGAGGTTGTTCAGACTCAGCCTGTGGTGTTTCCAGCTCACCTTTTGCTGCTGCTGCCACCAACTCTTCAAAACCTAATTTACCCATATTTTTAGTAATTTTTATAATAATTTTAGTAAATAAAAAGTATCATAGACTTTAAAAAAACACAAGGTGCCTTACCTTTAAAATTTTGGCTCCCGGGGCAGGATTCGAACCTGCGACATCTGCATTAACAGTGCAGCGTTCTGCCACTGAACTACCCGGGAATAAAATCAAAACGACCAGCCTTATTTAGGCTGGTCGCTTTTCAAAAAAATCAGGAAATATCAAGCTACCCAGCCAGGCTGGTTATCATTATTATCGTTATTGTCGAACTGATATTTCATATTGAAAATAGACTATCACGATTGACGATATTTGTCAACGAACCGCTTCAAGATCCGCATCGGCACAGTGATATTTTCTTTATGACCATCATCGATCAAAGTCTGGGCATCTGCTGGATCAAAATAACCTAAATTCTTATAAGCATTAATTCGCACCTCCAAACCATAAGAATCTAGTTCAGGATGAAACTGGGTGGCATACACATTTTGTTTAACCCGAAACATTTGTACTGGACACGCGTCAGAACTGACTAATAATGCAGCTCCCGATGGCAACTTAGAACAACCCTCTTTATGACCAACAAAAGTTCGAAACTCTTTTGGTAAGCCCGCGAGCAACGGGTCCTGCTCCCCTTCCGGAGTTATCTTAACTGTGGTTCCACCAGGGGTCTCAGTAAATTCTTTTGACACCTGTCCGCCTTGATGAACACTTAAAAAACCAACTCCCAGACATGCTCCGAAAAACGGAAAGTCACACTCCACCACTTGATCAAGTAGGGCAAATAGATCTGAAATTGCTCGCTTCTGACTTTCGTCTCTTTCCTCTTCAGAATCAGTCATGTTGTACGGACCGCCACCAAGAATTATTCCTGAGTAGTCATCGAGGTTGACTTCTGGAATCCCGGTCTGCTCCATGCGAACACGATGAACCTCGTTCTCTGACAAGCCACCGTATTTCAAAAAAGCTTCGAGTTCATTATCCGAGGTTTCATCTTCCGGACGGGATTGTAAAATCAAAAATGGTTTCATAGTTGGGATAAATTATTATACTAAACTAGCTACACGAAGTGACGTTGCTGGTATTGTTGGAAAATGACACACTAGAAGTGACTCAACTAGGTCGTGAAACTCGAGCAAAAGTTTACCAGAAATCGTTGGTTTTAGGAAGTCCTGAGGAGATTCGTGTAAGGCAAAACGAATTAACTTCAAGGCCTCATCACTAATCTCTCGCGCAGCAAACCAACGCTCCTCATCAACCGCGACGCAATTAGAACAGACCACTCCACCCTTGAGACCGTGCCAACGGTAGGCTCCAGGATCGATTTCGCGCTTACAGGACAAGCAGCCAGTAAGCTCTGGGCGATACCCGGTGATGCTGAGCAGCTTCAGAGCAAAAGCGGCAAGCAGGAATCCAGCACGTTCCTGAGACACCTTAGGAATTGACTCAATGAACTCAAGCCAATTGATTACTTCAGAGTATAACACCGGATCCTCTTCTTCCTGACGCGTTCCTAGATCGACTAAGTGCAACATCTGCCGTGCGAGCAGAAGGCGGTTCATATCAGTCCCGATCGGATGGAAAGCCTGTAAACGCTCGACTCCAGCCACTGTGTCGACCACACGTCCACGGACAACCAAAAGATCCAGAACAGCGAACGACTCCAAGTGCGGCCCGAGCTTAGCTTGCATCTTGCGCGCCCCACGAGCGTGGAGAAACATTTTCCCCCGCTCCTGCGTTAAAACAGAATAAACACGATCATGCTCCCGATGATCGCGCCTGGATAAAACAATTCCTTGTGCTCGAAATAATGTCGACATATTAGTTACCAATCACTATCTACTGGTTCCCAATCATTATAATCATCGAGATCCCAATCACTGGCCATCTCCCTAGCCATTTTCATATCACCAACCCTCTTACCTTTGATCTCCATAGCACTACTAGCTAAAGCATGATGAATCTCATAGTCTCGCACATCCTTCCCCTGAAACACGCCTGCTTTGATAAACGGACGCAACTTAACTAATGCATGGGCAACAGCTTGCCGCTCTTGAAATAGTTCCTCAGCATACTTACTATCCCAACCCATCATTTCTGGTCGATCCTGCTGCTGTAAGTCCAAATGATGTCCGGCCTCATGGGCTAAGATAAATATTCCAGCAGGAGTGGTTGGGTCACCAAGCAAAGCCGCGTCCCTAATAGTTTTTCCATGAAGATAAAAACCAGATTGATCGTTGCGATCTATGCTACCCAAATAATAAACCTGGCAATCTGCAGGTAAACAAAACTCATGCTCCCCATCTGTTGTTTTCATTGAAAAATTACTAATTCTTTTCCAATCTGCACTTAAATCAGTACCAGGCCTTACGTAATTGGGGGCATGTCCAACTATTTCCTTAATCGAATCACGATCAACTGTACTCTGATCAAAAGTTACTTCAACCTGATCAGTTTTTATTTCCACTTTTCCATCTACACTTAAATCAACCTCAGCCAACGGAGTACCCAGTCGCCCAATCTGTTCTTGATCAACTATCGGTTTCCATTCTTGTCCTTCAGATTTTTTATCTAAATACCCTTGGGAATCAATAGTGCGTCTTTCCGGCATATTATCTGTTTAGATACGCTTGCAAGATTAACATCGCGGCTAATGCGTCGTCCCCAGCTTCAGCCCCTTCTTCCCGCTGCAAACGAATACTTTCGGCTGTGGTGTAGCGCTCATCTTCTTCGTGGACTGGGATCGATACGACTTGACGCAACTGTTCGATAAACTTTCTGGTTTTCTCCAGTTGCTCTGAGCCTGGTCCTTCAGTCGTGGACAACGGAACTCCAACCACAACTGCATCAACACCTTCAACATCGATCTTGGTTTTTAGTTCCTCGACCAAATGATCATGGTTTTTAATCACCTCCAGTGGCACAGCCACTCTGGACTCGTTATCACCAAAGGCTAATCCGATCCTTTTATCTCCGTAATCAATTCCAAGATACCTCATACTGGTAGTGGGGTTAGAATCTCTGGGCCTGACTCCAGAGCCACGACTGTAACTTCAAAATGAGCAGCTAATGAGCGATCTTTTGTAATCGCGGTCCAGTTATCATCTCCGGTTTCAATTCGCCAATCACCAGCTGTAATCATGGGTTCAATAGCTAAACACATTCCTTCAGTGATCTTTGTTTTCGGAAAAGTCGGATCTGTAAAGTTTGGGACACGAGGATCTTCATGGACACTATGGCCGACCCCGTGACCAACAAGCTGCCGAACGATTCCGTAACCATGCGGGGCGATTGATTTTTCAACCGCATGTCCAATGTCTGAGATCTGGCCTCCGACACAAACTGAGGCAACAGCATCGAGCAAGGACTGTTTGGTAGCTGCCATCAATTTAGTCGCATCCTCTGAGACCTGTCCTACTGGAACCGTGACTGCCATATCAGTAAACAAGCCTTGGTACTCACACCCAAGATCCAAACCAATAATATCACCCTCCTGAAGCTCAACCGGACGATCTGCAGGACCATGTACCACCTCTTCGTTAACTGAAGCACAGAGCGAGCTTGGAAAAGCTACATCATCATGCGGTCCAGCAAAATTCAAGAACGAAGGCACACCACCTTTCTCACGAATCGCTTCCTCAGCAATTTTGTCGAGTTCATCAATTCTAACTCCTGGCTTCACGGCTTCCACAACCAAACCTAAGGCTCGTGACAGAATCCTGCCACCCTGACGCATCTTCTCAATTTCTTCAGCCGTTTTCTTAAGTGACATAAATTATAAATTCAAAGCTTGATGAACACCCTGTTTAACTTCATCAATCGAAGGGTTGCCATCAATCTCAAGCAAAATTCCCATCTCACGAAAACGATCAACCATTGGTTCAGTGTCTTCACGATAGATTCGCAAACGTTCTTTAATCGCTTCAGGTGTATCATCCTCTCGCTGGACAAGCTCACCACCACATTCACAAACACCTTCACTTGGTGGTGGACTAACTTCGATATGATAGATCTTACGACAAGCCTTACAGATACGTCGACCACCCAAACGCCGAACAGATTCATTATCAGATAAAGTAATCAAAATCGCATGTGTGGGCTGATCAATTTTTAGATATTCTTTAACCTGATTCAGATTGCGAGGATAACCATCTAGAATGTAGCCTTGAGCAGCATCAGCTTCTTGGAGACGTTTAGCAACCATGCGATCTGTCACATCGTCTGGAACTAACTTACCCTGATTAATATAACCCTTGGCTTCGCGACCGAGATCGGTTTCCTGACTCATTTCTTGGCGAAACAGGTCGCCAGTACAAACAACGGGAATACCAAGCCGCTGAGCCAATCGTTCGGCCTGGGTCCCTTTCCCAGCCCCTTGCGGACCGATCATGATAATTTTATATGACATATGGCGTTAGTATAGCAGAGGATCAGAGGATCGAAAAGCGAGGTCTCAGACCCCGCACTTTGTACTTCGCATTTTATACTTGCAGGGTCTAGTAATCGTATTCTCGCATTGAAATCTGTCCTTCAATCTGCTTAATCACATCAATAATCACAGAAACCACAATCAGGATTGAAGTTCCTCCAACCACTAACTGAGCTGTACCGGTCATCTGTTGGACGATCAAAGGCAAAACAGCAATCAAGGCTAAGAAGGTCGCTCCGGCAAACAGGATACGACTTGAAACCCAGCTCAAGAACTCAGCTGTTGGTGTACCTGGTCGAATCCCAGGAATAAAACCGCCTTGCTTTTGCAGATTCTCAGCAATCCGATCTGGATGAAAAATAACTGCTGTATAGAAGTAAGTAAATCCAAAAACCATGACAAAATAAGTGATTCCATAGAAAAGCTGATTCTGGAAAATCTGATTAATCCAGACTGCTGCATTTTGTAAAAACTCACTTTGTGCAGCCATGAAAAACTGAGCCACCATGGTTGGAAACAAAACAATTGAAATAGCAAAGATAATCGGGATCACTCCAGCCATATTAACTCGCAACGGCAAGAAGGAAGATTGTCCACCAACAGAACGACTACCACGCAAACGACGAGCGTACTGTACAGGAATGTTGCGTTGTCCTTCGTTCATCACCACAACTGCCACAATAGTGAAGATAGTAATTGCAGCAAACAAAATCATTGTAAACAACTCAGCCTTATCAAAAGTAACAAAAGTTCGTTGGAAGAAACTTGGTAAACCAGCAATAATACCAGCAAAAATCATTAAAGAAATTCCATTTCCAATCTTACGTTCTGAAATCAACTCTCCCAACCACATTAAGAAAACTGTTCCTGCAGTCATCACAGTCATGGTTACAAGCAAAGTATAACCTTCAATAGAAAATCCCATACCACCAGCCTGTTGAGTAAACAAAGCGATCAGACCATAAGACTGCAAAATCGCCAAAGGCACAGTTGAATATCGAGTCCATTGATTAATCTTACTTCGTCCAGATTCTTCTTTTTGCATCTCTTCAAGTTTCGGAACGATCATGGCTAACAACTGGAAAATAATCGAGGCCGTGATATACGGGGCTACACCCAAAGCAACTATAGAAAAATTATCCATGGTTCCACCAGCAAAGATATTTAACAGACCAAAAAACTGGTTATTTTCGAACAGGCTGGACAAAGCACTGGCATCAACACCAGGAACTGGAATATGAGCAGCTAGACGAAAAAGAACCAGCATTGATAAAACAAACAAGATGCTGTTTCGAAGATCTTTAATTTTAAAGATTTTTTTAAACGAAAGCATAGCCGTTTAGGCAGTCTTGATACCACCTCCTGCTTTTTCGATTTTAGTTTTAGCAACTTCTGAAACTTTACAGTCCTTAATATCTATTCTAACTGAAATCTCACCATTTCCCAAGACCTTGACTCCATTCTTGGTAGTATCGATCAATCCTTTTTGAAGCAGAACCTTTGGGGTAACCAAATCACCGTCAGCAAAATTCTTAGCCAAATCACTAACATTAACGTTCTCCAGTTTAGGATGAGGACTCTTAAATCCGCGCTTCTTAGGGATATTCAACATAACCTGACGCAAACCTTTCTTTTTCAAACCAGACTTACCACCAGAACGAGAGCGCTGCCCTTTCATTCCTCGACCAGAATACTTACCTTTAGAAGACCAACCACGACCAACACGTTTGCGGCCTTTAGTTGCTCCTTTAGCAGGTTTCAAATTGTGTAATGTTAGTTCTGACATACTTTATTTTTTCTCAGCCGCTTTCTTGGTAGCAGGTTTCTTGGCCGGAGCCTTTTTAGCCACAGGCTTTTTAGCTGCTGGTTTCTTGGTATCAACTTTTTTCTCTGCTGCCTTCTTTGCTTTCTTGGCATCAGCTTTCTGCTTGTCAGTAGTTACACCTTCTGGTACGCGCAGTTCTCGCAAAGCTTCCAAAGTAGCCTTAGCAATGTTGATCTTGTTATTTGATCCTAAAATCTTGCTTGAAGCATTAGGTACTCCGCCCAGTTCTAACAGCATCCGCATGGCTCCACCAGACTTCAATCCAGTTCCACGAGGCGCTGGTTTCAATAGAACCTTAGCTGCTCCAAACTTTTTATTAATAGCATGAGGAAAAGTTCCGTCAATCAGTGGAATATTAACAATATTTTTCTTGGCCTGACGCAAGGCCTTATCAACCGCAATGGCCACGTCAGCTCCTTTAGCTAACCCAAGACCAACACGACCCTTTTTATCACCGATCACTAGGCAGCAGCGAAAACGCATTCGTTTTCCACCAGCAGTCACTCGAGTAACTCGAGCTAGATCAAGAATTTTCTGTTCAAACTCTTTGGGTTCGCGCTTTTTAAAACGGCCACGTCCTTTACCTTTACCACGAGGTTTGAAACTCTTTTTGCCTCCTCCTGGCTTAGTTGTCTTTTTCTGTTCTTCTGCCATATTTAAAATTCAAGTCCGGCTTCGCGAGCTCCGTCAGCCAGAGCTTTCACGCGACCGTGATATTTATAACTTCGTCGATCAAAAACCGCTTTCTTGATTCCACCGTCAACGGCTTTTTTTCCAACCAACATTCCAACAGCCTGAGCAATCTCAACTGGTTTCTTTCCTTTTTTATCAGCCTCTGTCACCTCTTTATCTGATGCACTAAACAAAGTTTTACCAGCCTGATCATCAATCAACTGGGCTGAAATGTGAGTCAGACTTCGAAAAACTACTAAACGTGGGCTGGCTTTGGTACCTGAAACTTTAGCCCGAACCTTGTTCTGACGACGCTTGGCAGTAGCTCGTTTTTTCAAAATATTCTTAATCATATTATTCAGCCGTCTTAGCAGCTTTACCAGCTTTACGACGGATAACCTCATCAACGTACTTAATCCCTTTGCCTTTATAAGGCTCTGGTTTACGAATCTTGCGCATCTCAGCCGCTAATTTTCCTACCAGCTGTCGATCAATTCCGCTCACAGTCACCACATTCTTTTCAATTTTCACCTCAATCCCTTCTGGAATCTTGAATTCTACTGGATGCGAATAGCCAACCTCGAAAACTACATCCTTGCCTTTCATGTTCACCTTGTAACCAACTCCTACTACTTCCAATGATTTGGAAAATCCTTCAGTAACGCCCTGAACCATATTAGCCACCAAAGCTCGAGTGGTTCCCCACATGGCTGCAGCCTCTTTATCGTCTTCAATTACTGACTTTACCTCAATAATTTTTTCTCCATCAGTTTCAACAACAGCAACCTTAGACTTAGGATGAATCTCCATCTGCAAGACACCTTTAGGCCCCTTAACCTCAATCTGAGCGTCAGTAATTTTCACTTCAACACCTTCAGGAATGGCAATCGGTTTTTTTCCAATACGTGACATAAGTCTTAGTACACTTCACAAATTACTTCCCCACCCAAATGTCGCTTGCGGGCATCTTTATTAGTCATCAATCCGTTTGGTGTAGAAACAACAGCGATTCCCATGTCTGAAAGAACACGCGGCAATTCATTATGCTTAGCGTAGACTCGTCGACCTGGTTTACTAATTCGGGCCAGTTTCTTAATCACGGTCTGACCATCTTTATAATTCAACTCAATCCGCAACTGATCAAAGCGTCCCTCATTGGTTTTTTCTACCTTCCCAACATAACCTTCCTTTTCTAAAATCTTAGCTAAGCTAAATTTGATAGTTGAGTACGGTAAAACGATCTCAGGCTTTTTCACGGCCGAAGCGTTACGAATACGAGTTAACATGTCTGAAATTGGATCTGTCATCATATTACCAGCTTGATTTCTTTATTCCTGGAATCTGGCCTTTATTAGCAAGTTCCCGAAAGCAGATACGGCACAACTTAAAGTCACGCATGTAACCACGTGCTCGGCCACAACGCCAACAACGTCGTACAGTTCGAGTAGAGTACTTTGGTTTTCGATTTGACTTGGCGATTTGATTTGCTGTTGCCATATTAAACTTCTTTTTTAAATGGGAAACCTAATTTTTTAAACATACTTAGTCCCTGTTCTCGATTATCAGCTGTAGTCGTGATGTTTATCTCAAGACCATGTAGAGTCTCGATTTCATCTGAACGAATTTCAGGAAAAGCTACGTGTTCTTTAAATCCATAGGAAAAGTTGCCGTTCTTATCAATCGCTTTTGGACCAATTCCACGAAAGTCAGAAACACGAGGGAAGGTAACGTTAACCAGTTTATCCATAAAATCCCACATCTGCTGACCGCGCAAAGTAACCTTCATTCCGATAATCATTCCTTCACGGATCTTGAATCCAGCAATTGATTTGCGTGCCTTAGTCTTAACCGGTTTTTGTCCAGAAATTCGGTTCAGGGTATCTTCTATCACTTCCACGTACTTACTATCTTTAGCCCGTTCTCCAAGGCCAACGTTCAAAGTAACTTTCTCGATCTTAGGCACAGCCATGATATTGGCAATCTTAAACTCTTCCTTTAAAGCAGGAACAACGTCTTTAGTAAATTGTTCTTTTAATGTTGCCATATTATTCAATGTCTTCTACTGAACCTTTAGAACGAATTACTCGGATTTTCTTTTTCTGACCATCAGTTTCTAAAATTTTATATCCGACTCGTCCGGTCTTACCACTTTTTGGAGAAACTAACTGAACGTTAGAAGCCTGAATCGGAGCTGGAAACTGAATCTTTTGTCCAGCCTGGCCCCGCTGTCCACGCAAGTGTCGGGTAGCTAAATTCAATCCTTCAACAACCACTTTTCCCATCTTAGGAAAAACCTGAATCACCTTACCTTCCTTACCCTTATCTTTCCCAACCATGATTTTTACTTTGTCACCAGTTTTAATCTTCATATATTTAAAGCACCTCTGGGGCCAAAGAAATTATTTTGTTATAACCAAGAGCGCGCAGTTCTCGAGCGACCGGTCCAAAAATTCGGGTTCCTCGTGGCTCCTTGGTTTTTCTTTCGATAATCACACAAGCATTCTCATCAAAACGAACATAAGATCCATCTTTACGGCGAGCTCCTTTTTTAGAGCGCACAATCACTGCATGAACAACATCACCCTTTTTCACAGTTGAGTGCGGCACGGCCTCTTTCACTGTTGCTGTAACCACATCACCAATAACCGCATAACGCTTTTTATAACCACCTAGAACTCGAATAACCTTCAGGCGCTTTGCCCCGGTGTTGTCTGCTGATTTCAGTTGTGATTCATTCTGAACCATATTAACTAAGTTTCTTGATTAAGCGCCATCGCTTGCCTTTAGCCATTGGACGACACTCTTCAAACATAACTTTATCACCTTCTTGCAATTCATTCTCAGCATCATGAACCTTATACTTCAAGCTGCGTACGTAACGCTTGTGATACTTAGAATGGATTACTGTTCGGTCAACTCGAACCAAGGCAGTCTTATCCATCTTATTCGACACCACTACTCCGGTAAAACGTCGGCGAATTTTCTTTTGCTTATCTTCAGCCATATTACTTGGTTTCCTGCTCGAGTTGTCCCAAAGCAGTCTTAATTCGAGCAATTAACTTTTTGGTTTTACTAACTTCATGAACCTGTTTAAGTTGATTCGAAGCTAGTTTAAACTTTAGTCCTCGAAGATTGTCTCGAGCTTCTACTAACAACTTTTCCAAGTCCTCTTTAGTTTTTCCTTGAAATTCTTTCATTTCCATATTAGTCCTTGGTGACAATCTTAGTTTTCATCGGCAGCTTGTGTGAAGCCAAACGCATTGCTTCCTGAGCCACATCATCAGGCACACCATCAATCTCAAACATCACTGTACCTGGCCGAACTGGAACCATATAGTAATCAACTCCGCCTTTTCCTTTACCCATTGGCACCTCAGCTCCTTTAGCAGTTACTGGGTGATCAGGGAAAATACGAATCCAGATTGACCCACCACGTTTAACGTGACGAGTGATTGCTCGACGAGCAGCCTCAATTTGTCGTGAAGTTACCCAAGATTCAGTCGTGGCTTTCAGACCCATCTTACCAAAAGCTAAACGAGTCTTGCTTGAAGCAATCCGCTTACCACTGGCGCGGCCCTTGTGCCACTTGCGATGTTTCATTTTCTTAGGCATCAACATAACTATTTCTTCTTTTCTTCTTTCTTTTCAAAAACTTCTCCTCGATTAATCCAAATCTTAATTCCGATCGTTCCGTAAGTAGTCCAGGCTCGAATTCGAGCAAAGTCAATATCTGCACGCAGATTGTGTAACGGAATACATCCTTGAGACAACTGTTCAGTTCGGGCAATATCAGCTCCATTCAAACGTCCAGCAACTGCAACCTTAACTCCCTTGCCTCCGGCTTTCATTACACGCTCAAGAGCCTGCTTCATGGCACGGCGGAACGGCAAACGCTTCTCAATATCATCCCGGATCTGCTGTCCAACAATCGAAGCTGAAAGGGCTGGCTTAACTACTTCTTCAACGTTCAGATTTAAATTAAACTTTTTACCACGGAAATGGGTCCACATCAGTTTCTTTTTCAGATCTTCAATTCCAGCTCCTGAACGACCAATAATAAATCCTGGCTTAGCTGAATGAATAGTAACAGTCAAACTCTGAGTAGTGCGTTCAATTACAATACGGTCTACGGATGCATTTTTAAGTTTGTCCTGCAAGAAAGTACGAATCTTGTAATCTTCTTCAAGCAATCGTGGGGTGTCCTTTTTAGAAAACCAATTCGAATCCCAACCACGCGTTGTGGGAATGCGGAATACCTTTGGGTGTACTTTCTGAGACATAATTATTTCTTCTCGACTTTCTTAGTGGTTTTCTTGGCAGCTGGCTTTTTTGCCACTGGTTTCTTCGTACTTGTTTTCTTAACTACTTTCTTGGTTTCTTTCTTAGCTTCTTTTTTGACAGTTTTCTTTTCGGTTTTCTTCTCTTCTTTTGGTTCTTCAGTCTTTCCTTTCTCGGCTAGAGTAACAACGATATGAGTCGTTCGCTTACGAATCGGGGCCGCTCGGCCTCGAGCCCGTGCTTTCCATCGATGCAAGGTTGGGCCACCATCGGCAGTAATTGTCTTTACAAACAGTTTCTCTGATTTCAATTTAAAATTATGTTCAGCATTAGCCACAGCTGAGTTCAGTACCTTAAGCACTGGAACCGCTGCTGCTTTATTCATAAACTGGAGCTGCTGCTGAGCCTCAGCGATACTCATCCCGCGAACAACATCAACCACCAACCGTACCTTGCGCGGCGACATGCGAATATATTTTGCTTTAGCTGAAACTTCCATATTTATTTCTGGCCTTTAGCCATCTTACCTCCGTGACTAATAAACTTACGGGTAGGAGCAAATTCACCTAACTTATGTCCAACCATATTTTCTACAACACGTACTGGAACATGAGTTCGACCATTATGAACACCAAAGGTAAACCCAACCATTTCTGGAGTAATACTTGAAGCTCGGGCCCAGGTCTTAATAACAGTATTATCACCTTGCTTTAGGGCTTGAACTTTCTTTAATAGATTGGCGTCCACGTATGGACCTTTTTTCAAACTTCTAGACATATTATCGGCGTCGTTTCTTACGTCGTTGCAAAATTAACTTATCAGATGATTTCTTTCGTCGGGTCTTCACACCTAAAGCTGGCTTACCAGTTGGGGTTTTCGGATGCTTCAATCCAATGGAAACATTACCTTCTCCACCTCCATGCGGGTGATCAACTGGGTTCATAGCTTTACCACGAACTGTTGGACGAATACCACGGTGACGCATTCTACCAGCCTTTCCCCAACGAATCAAACGTCGGTCTGGATTTGAGGTCTGACCAATGGTGGCCATACAACCTTTCGGAACCATGCGCACTTCTCCAGAAGGCAACTTCAACGTAGCGTTCTTTCCTTCAACAGCCATAATCTGAGCCGTAGTTCCAGCCCCTCGTACTAACTGTCCACCTTTCCCGGGCTCTAGTTCAATATTATAAACCCCAATTCCTGGAGGAATATTGGCAATTGGGAAACGGTTACCAACTTTAATTTCACCTTTTTTCTGGGAACTCACAATAGTATCACCTTGCTTCAAACCAATCGGAGCGATCATATAAGCCTTTTCACCGTCAGCATAATGCAACAAAGCGATACGGGCTCCGCGACCTGGATCATATTCGATTGCTGCTACCTTAGCTGGAACATCAAACTTGCTTTGCTTATAATCAATCACTCGAACGTGTCGCTTAGCTCCGCCGCCACGATGACGAACCGTGATCTTACCCTGAGCGTTACGACCAGCCTGTTGCTTTCGTTTTTTCAAAAGTGATTTCTCTGGCTTCTTCTTTTTGGTGATATCAGAAAAGCTATCCACGCTTGAAATGCGTCGTCCAGGAGTAGTTGGTTTGTATCGTCGTACTGGCATAATGTTTAAACTCCTTCGTAGACATCAATCTTAGATCCCTTAGGCAAAGTCACGATTGCTTTTTTCCAGTTCTTGCGTTTTCCACGAACCCGGCCAAAACGAACTCGCTTTCCAGCGTAATTCTGAACGTTGACTCGAACCGGAGTAACTCCATACATCTCTTTCACAGCATTTCGAATGGCTACCTGATTGGCCTTTCGATTCACCACGAAAACATACTGATTGGCGTCAGCCAAAATAGCTGTTTTCTCTGTGATGTACGGTTTAATAATAATCGCGTCCGTTGCCTCAGAGATCGAAGCCTTAAACTTTGGACTGGTTTTTTTATTTTCTTGTTTTTTTATTTTCTTAGTTTCTTTTTTCCCAACTTCAACCGGCTTCTCCTGCTTAGGAGCTCGTTCTAGTGCGTCTTCTTTATCTTTCTTTTTCTTGAAAATATTAAGCGCCATAGGTCTTGGTCAAAGTTTCTACTGCATCTTTGGAAATCAGAACATATTCGTGACTTAACACATCAACCACATTCAAACTAGCAGCTCCGATCATATCTACCTTAGGAACATTACGAGCAGCTCGCTGAGTATCTTTCGCCTCAGCATCAGTTACGACCAAAGTCTTTTTTCCAGATACTGGCAACTTCTCATAAACACTAACAAAAGCTTTTGTCTTAAGTTCTGGAAGTTTCAAAGTATCAATCACGATAAATCGCTCGGCTTTTACTTTATCACTCAAGGTCATAGCCAAAGCCTTACGTTTAGCTTTCTTATTCACCTGCTTAGAAAAATTACGATCTTTGCTTGGTCCAAAAGTAACTCCACCACCCTTCCAAAGAGGAGAACGGGTAGAACCGGCTCGGGCTCGTCCAGTACCTTTCTGTCGCCAAGGCTTGCGTCCACCACCACGAACCTCACTCCGGTCCTTAGCATGGGCAATCGCCTCACGAGCATTAGCTTGCTGAGCTACAACTACTTCATGAATCAAGGCTGGGTTAGCTTCCACTTCAAACAACTTAGCGACCAAATCAACATCACCGACGGTCTCACCTTTCTGATTGTATACTTTTACCTTAGCCATATTAATTTCCCCAAACGTTCTTACCAGCACGTTCACGAATCAGAATCAATGAATTACGGGCTCCGGGAACAGCACCTTTAATCGCCAGCATGTTGTTCTTAGCATCAATGGCCACAACTTCCAAATTCTTAACCGTAACTCGTTCACCACCCATGCGTCCGCCCATACGCTTTCCTTTTAACACACGCTGTGGACCCTGAGCTCCGATCGAACCAGGCATACGCAACTGATCTTTGTGTCCGTGAGAAGCTGGGCTACCGTGGAAACCATGACGCTTAACAACACCTTGGAAACCTTTTCCCTTTGACTCCCCAATCACATCAACCTTATCACCTTCAACAAAAGTCGAGACGTCAATCTTATCACCCTGTTTCAGTTCAGTTTCATTAACCCGAAACTCACGTGTCACAACTACTGGATCGGCCTTGTACTTTTTAGCCTGCCCTTGCTGTGGTTTAACGGCTTGTTTGGCCTTTCCAAAACCGACCTGAACTGCACTGTAACCATCTTTCTCTTCAGTCATAACATCAGTCACAGTACACGGACCAGCCTGAATCAAGGTTACCGGAATTACGGTACCGTCGTCCTTGAAAATCTGACTCATCTCTTGTTTTTTGCCGATAATGAATTTCATATTTTGTTCTGACTCCTAAATAACACAAAAGTCAGAAGTTGTTCTACAAGCCAAAGCTTACAAAACAGCTTCTGACCCCATGACACTCACGGGTTGTTTATTCATTCTTGTAACTTAGTCTCCTACCTAACCTAGCAAAGCTACAGGGAGGTTTTCGCCGCTATCACCTTGAGACACGCGATCTTTCTCCTTGGTTCACTGATTAGTGCTTCCAAAAGGAATTACATCTTAATCTCCACATCTACTCCGGCCGGAAGATTCAAACTCATGAGCGAGTCAATCGTTTTTTCTGAAGGCTCCAGAATATCGATTAAACGTTTGTGTACGCGCATCTCGTACTGCTCACGGCTGGTCTTATGAACAAAAGTAGATTTGTTGACCGTATATTTTCTTTTTTCAGTTGGCAACGGGACAGGACCTAGGATCTTAGCTCCGGTACGCTCCGCAGTCTTAATAATCGTCTGCGTAGCTTGGTCAATGATCTCGTGATCATGGGCTCGGATCTTAATCCGGAAGCGCTGCTTCACTTCAGTTTTGGTTTTTTCTGGCACAAGTTTGCAAGAAAGAGCAAAGTCGAAGGAGGCGAGCAAAGCTCGCCTCCAGCGATTTTAATTAATAATTTTAGTTACCACACCAGCTCCAACAGTTCGTCCACCTTCGCGAATAGCGAAGCGCTGCTTTTCTTCAAGAGCAATTGGCTGAATCAATTTAACTGTGGCATTAACTTCATCTCCAGGCATAACCATTTCTACACCATCAGGCAAGGTGACCTCACCGGTAACGTCCGTGGTTCGGATGTAGAACTGTGGCTTATAACCTTTGAAGAACGGCTTATGTCGTCCACCCTCTTCTTTGGTCAAAGCGTAAAGCTGAACTTCAAATTCAGTATGCGGGCTAACTGTTCCAGGCTTAGCCAAAACCTGTCCGCGTTCAACTTCATCTTTCTTAGTCCCTCGAAGCAGAACACCGGCATTATCACCAGCCATTCCCTTATCAAGTGACTTGTTGAACATCTCAACTCCAGTAACAGTAGTTTTAGTAGTGTCTTTCAAACCAACCATTTCAATCTCATCACCTACGTTAACGACTCCACGCTCGATACGACCAGTAACTACAGTTCCGCGTCCTTCAATTGAGAAGACGTCCTCGATTGGCATTAAGAAATCCTTATCAGTGTCCCGCTCTGGCTGTGGTACGTATGAATCAAGAGCCTCAAGCAATTCCTTAATTGACTTGTTGGCTTCCTCATCATCACCGTTTTCCAAAGCTTTCAAAGCTGAGCCACGAATAATTGGCGTGTCATCACCTGGGAACTCGTATTTCTTTAACAGATCACGAATTTCTTCCTCAACCAGGTCAACCAACTCTGGATCATCCACCTGGTCAACTTTATTCATGTAAACAACGATGGCAGGAACACCAACCTGACGGGCAAGCAAAATGTGCTCACGAGTCTGTGGCATTGGACCATCAGCGGCTGAAACAACTAAAATAGCCCCGTCCATCTGGGCGGCACCAGTAATCATGTTTTTAACGTAGTCAGCGTGTCCTGGACAGTCAACGTGAGCATAGTGACGATTATCCGTCTCATACTCAACGTGAGCAGTAGCAATAGTAATTCCACGCTCGCGCTCCTCAGGAGCCTTGTCAATTTGGTCAAAGGCTTTAGCCTGACCATGACCCTGTTTGGCAGCATACTGAGTAATAGCTGCAGTTAGGGTGGTTTTACCGTGATCAACGTGGCCAATTGTACCCACGTTTACATGGTCTTTTGATCGGTCAAATGTTTCGGCCATAAATTTGGCTAAAAGTAGTGATTAATTCTATTAAATTACCTGCTTTGGTAATGCGGCGAGTATAATACCAAATAACTTAAAATAATGCAAGTCCTTTGTCCCTCCTTTATTCAGCTTGTTATTCGACTGGTTCTAGATAGAATTGTTCATCTGGTTCGTCCTTGGGCTCGTCAGGGGATTCTTGGCTAAAATTAGCTTCGATATCTTCAATCGCTGGTGATTCTGGCGGTAACTCGTCCATCCACTCTTCTTTCTGAGCTAATTCATCCATAAATTCCTCTGGTGAGAACGGTTCTAACATCCCAGCATCAGCTAACAACAATTCGTAATCATCCAAATCCATGACTACACATGCTTTTTCCCCCTCAGAGTCCGTGACCACGAGCTTATCTCCGGTCATCCGGACCAAGTCCAAAATACGCTTAAAGTTGTTCATAAGTTGATAGTTTAAGTGGGGTTATCTTAGGGGGAAAGAACAGTGGTGTCAAGTAGGTTTTTAGGTTTGGGTTTAGGGTTGGAAAATGAAAGAACCCCTGTCCCAGCGAACATGACACGTGACGTCATGCTGCTGGGCAGGGATTCAAGGGAAGATGCTAGCGGTGGGAGCCCCGAGCTTGTCGAGGGGCGTTGCTAGCGAAGCGGTGGGAAGTAGCGAGGGAACGCTACTGGGAGGCCAGGGCGTCCTGGGCAGCCTGCAGGTCCGACAGCAGACCCCAGCCGCTACCACGCATCTGGGACGCCTTCTTGTGTGCTGAGACTCCTTCGATCTCGGTGATCGAGGTCTCGACCATGGCCGAAGCTGCCGGGATGGGGTTGTCACCCTCGAGACCCTCGTAGTTGACCTTGGCTGCGGCTTCCGCGATGTGGCTGCGGTAGAAGTACAGCTGCTCGACTCCAGCCTGGATGTTGTTGCCGTTGGCCTTGTATGCGTCTTCGAACCGGCGCAGGAACCAGTTGACCTCCGAGCTCTCGAGCTCGTCGTCGTCGTTGTGCATCCGCTTGTCCTCGGCCAGGGTGCCCAGGACCAGGTTGGGGTTGGCGGCGATCAGCTCCAGGGCACGATCCGAAGCCGCCCAGTGGGTGCTGACCGCGGACTCGATCTCCTCTTCGGTAGCGCCGGCAGCTGCCAGCTCCTCCAGGGTCATGCTGCCCACGGCGTTCCCTAGAAGGTTGACCGCAGCCGGACTGTTGGCCACCCGGGCCAGGAAGGCCACCATGGCCTTGTCCAGCACGGTGCCACCGATGTAGGAATTGTCCGAACCGTTGAAGACGTTCTGGCTGTTGGAGACACTGAAGCCGAGTCGTCCCTGGAAGTTTTGACCCCAGGTCGCCCCGAAGTTGTCGGCGCTCAGGAACGCGGCCACGATGGACCCGAGACCGACGTCCATGTTGAGGGGCGTCAGGCCCTCGATGGATTCGAAGACCATCCGGTATGCCCCGTTGTCCGCGACCTCGAGCTCGGCCTTCTTGGCCGAGATCTGGACCGGGTTCTCGTTGGCCTCGGCGGGAAGACCGAGGCTGGCCTCGATCTTGCTGGCCGACACGGTCATGCGGGCCTCGATCGCGGTGGCCTGGACCAGGAACTGCTCCGCGGCCGTGTACTCCGCGGCCGCGGTGGCGTCGCCCTCGGCGAGCCTTGCCCTGGCCTTGTCTGCGTCCAGGGTCGGGGCCTCCACGGCCTCGAGCTTGGCCTTTTCGGCCTTAAGGCTCTCGATCGTGGTGTTCTGACCCTCGATCGTCTCGTCCTTCGTCGTGATCTGGCCCTCGAGGTACTCGATCTCCTCGCCGTACATGGCCACGTCGGCCTTGGCGTCCTTCGCGGCGATGCGGTAGTGCCAGGTACCGAAGCCCAGGACCACGATGATGATCACGGGCAGGGTTGCCAGGAAGATCCAGAACAGGACTCTCCAGTTGCTGTGCTTTTTCGGGTCGGCCATGATGGCTCCTTTTTTCTCCCGCACGCAGCGGGTGCGATGCGGGAAATTCCGCTTGGGTTGTGAAACATGCCTGCGAGCCGAAGCTGGCAGACGGTTTGGTACGAACGTCCCCTTCAGGCAGAGCCTGAAATGAACGGAGAAAAATACCATATTTTAGCTCTTTTGTCAAGGTCTGAAAATAAAAAATAGGCTAAATTTAGCCTAAAAATAAGGAACTAAGAAACTAAAAAAATAAGAAAATAAGCTTAGTGCTTATTTTCTTAGTTTCTTGTTTTATTATTTTCTTTTTACTCGCTCTTCTTTCCTCGCTTCTCAATAATCTCCTCACTCACATTCTTTGGCACGTCCTCATAGTGATCAAATTCCATACTATAGCTAGCTCGACCCTGAGTGATTGAACGCAACTCAGTAGCGTAACCAAACATCTCGGCCAATGGCACAAAAGATTCCACCACCTTCATCTGTCCACGATCACGCATCTCCTGAATCTTAGCTCGCTTAGAGTTCAGGTCACCAACTACAGTTCCCATGAAATCTTCTGGAGTTACTACTTCAACCTTCATCACTGGCTCTTGCAAAGTGATTCCAGCGGCCTTGGCTGCGGTCTGGAAAGCCATTGATCCAGCGATCTTAAAGGCGGCTTCAGAAGAGTCAACTTCGTGGTAAGAACCATCATACACGGTACACTTGATATCTAGCACCGGATATCCAGCCAAAACACCACGCTCCATAGCTTCTTGCACACCCTTGTTAATTGGTTGAATGTATTCCTTTGGAATAACTCCACCTTTGATTTCGTCTGTAAATTCGTAACCAGTATCCTGCCCATCTTCCAACGGCTCAATCCGCAACCAACAGTGACCGTACTGTCCACGTCCACCAGACTGACGCACAAACTTCCCTTCGGATTCTGCCATCTTCTTAATCGATTCTTTATAAGCCACTTGCGGAGCACCAACGTTGGCTTCCACTTTGAACTCGCGTTTCATACGATCAACAATAATGTCCAAGTGCAGCTCTCCCATTCCAGAAATAATTGTTTGCAAAGTTTCATCATCAGTTCGAATCTTGAACGTAGGGTCTTCTTCAGCCAACTTAGCCAAAGCAATTCCCATTTTTTCCTGGTCAGCCTTAGTCTTTGGTTCAATGGCCACAGAAATCACAGGCTCTGGGAAAGTAATATTTTCTAGTACCACAGGATTATCAATATCACACAAAGTCTGTCCGGTCGTGGTTCCCTTCAAACCAACCACAGCCGCAATGTCACCAGCGTAAATCTCATCAATCTCCTCACGGTGGTTAGCGTGCATACGGAGCAAACGCCCGATGCGCTCCTTATTTCCAGTGGCTGCGTTAAGAACGTAAGAACCAGATTTCAAAATTCCAGAATAAACGCGGACAAAGGCCAGCTTTCCCACAAACGGATCAGTAGCAATTTTAAAGGCCAGAGCAGCAAACGGCTCATCGTCTGAGGCCTTACGGGGAATAACTTTTTCTTCGTCATCAGGATCAGTTCCTTCAACCGGTGGTACTTCCAGTGGGCTTGGCAGATAATCAACAATAGCGTCAAGCAGCGGCTGTACACCCTTGTTCTTCAGAGCTGTACCACAAAGCACAGGAATAATTTCCAACTTCAACACAGCCTGGTGCAAAATCTTTTTGATGTCGTCCAAAGGAATCTCTTCCCCGGCCAGATATTTTTCCATGGCTGCTTCATCATTTTCCACGATCGCTTCCATTAACTTACCACGCCACTCATCAGCCAGCTCCTTCATGTCTTCAGGAATATCAGTCTCTTCCATTTCCTTTCCAAGATCATCTTTATAGATCGTAGCTTTCATGGTGAGCAGATCAACAATCCCGGTAAACTTGTCTTCAGCTCCGATTGGTAACTGCAATGGATAAGCCTTTTTGGTCAAACGATCATGAATTGAATTCAGGTCATAGAAGAAATCAGCTCCGGTTCGGTCTAGTTTGTTAATGAAACAGATGCGCGGCACTTTATACTTGTCAGCCTGATGCCACACTGTTTCTGACTGTGGCTCCACTCCAGCCACCCCGTCAAAAATCACAGCTCCACCATCAAGGACGCGCAAAGAACGCTCTACCTCAACAGTAAAATCAACGTGACCTGGAGTATCAATAATATTAATTCGGTGATCTTTCCAAAAACAGGTTGTGGCCGCGGAGGTGATAGTAATTCCTCGCTCCTGTTCCTGTTCCATCCAGTCCATCTCAGCCTCACCCTCATGCACCTCACCGATTTTATGTTTCTTACCGGTATAAAATAAAACTCGCTCAGTCACTGTAGTCTTACCCGCATCAATGTGGGCAATAATTCCGATGTTACGAGTATTTTCAAGTGAATATTCTCTTGGCATATTTTTATTTTTATCGTGCAAAGTGAGCAAAGGCTCGGTTAGCTTCCGCCATCTTCTGGACGTCAGCACGTTTCTTAATTGCGTCTCCCTCATTTTCAGCTGCAGCCATTAATTCATCGGCTAAACGAGCAGCCATAGGTCGACCCTTTTTAGATCGAGCAGCGCTCAAGATCCAACGGAAGGCCAAAGTAACACGTCGATCACCACGAACCGGAACCGGGATCTGATAGTTGGCTCCACCAATACGGCGAGAACGAACTTCAAGAGCTGGACCAACATTCTTAATTGCAGTTTCAAAAACCTCAACTGCATCCTTTTTAGTTTTATCGGAAATCAGATCAAAACAATCATAAACCACGCGCTGAGCAGTGGTTTTCTTTCCGTCTAACATGACGTAATTAACAAATTTAGCAACGAGAACGTTGCTATATTTAGGGTCGGGTGTAATCACCCGTTTTGGGGCTTGTTTCCCACGCATACGTTCGTGTCGATCAATGTTTTGCTTCCTCGTGGGTCGAGTACTTCACTGATCGTACTAAGAATTATTGTAAGTTTATGCTTTTGGCTTTTTGGTGCCGTACTTGGATCGACTACGCTTACGACCTTCAACGCCCTGAGTATCAAAGACACCACGGACGATATGATAACGGACACCAGGCAGGTCTTTCACTCGCCCACCACGAATCATGACGATTGAGTGCTCCTGTAGGTTATGCCCTTCACCCGGAATGTAAGCCGTAACCTCAGTTCCATTCGACAAACGCACACGAGCAATTTTACGAATAGCTGAGTTCGGCTTTTTCGGAGTGGAAGTAGTCACCTTAACACAAACCCCACGCTTAAAGGCACTTCCCTTTTTGAGCGAGGTGGTTTTGCGATGCAAAGAGTCCAGCGTGTACTGCATGGCTGGAGACTTGCTCTTTTTCTTTGAGGTCTTACGACCTTTTCGAATAAGTTGACTAATAGTTGGCATAAAGCGCCAGAATAGTAACATGACCCTAATTTTCGGTCAAGTCCTTTTATCCCATGAATAATAAGCTTAAAAATAGGGAGCAATTTTCACCGACCAAAGCACTACAAGTAGCAAAGGCAGGATAGCTGATAAAAAAGAAGATTGGGATGCTGGTAATAATAGCGATCAGAACTCCCAGAAACAGAATCTGTGGACCGCGAATAGCTACAAATCGACGCAGGCCTTCATACTTAGGAGCGTCGAACAAAGCAAAGATTAATTTTGAGCCATCAAGGGGATGAATCGGGATGATATTAAAGAAAAGTAGGAACATGTTGATCAGGACCAAGAGAAACAAGAAAACCACAAGCAGATTTAAAGCACTGAAGGCTCCGGT
>CAYZPO010000007.1:0-26205 GCA_964480695.1 uncultured Gammaproteobacteria bacterium
CGATTGATGTTATGTTCAAATTGAAAGGTCATGGCAACAAGGACTACTGTCTTGGCTTGACCCATGAGGATGTGATCACTCCGCTAGTTAAGCAGTACGTGAATTCGTATAAAGATTTCCCAGTGTTTTTGTATCAGATTCAGGATAAGTTCCGGAACGAAGCTCGGGCCAAGTCTGGTCTGCTTCGCGGTCGTGAATTTTCCATGAAAGATTTTTATAGTTTTCATTTGTCAGAAAAAGATCGAGCGGATTTTTATACTAAGGCCGCGGATGCTTATCGTAAGGTCTTTGAGCGAATTGGAATCCGAGCTATCTATACTGAAGCTTCTGGCGGGGATTTCTCTAAGGATTCTCACGAGTTCCAGACTCCAGCTGAATCTGGTGAGGACACTATCTATTTTTGTGAAGGCTGTGACTATGCCTGGAACAAAGAGGTCTTTGACGGCAAAGATGGTGATGCTTGTCCTAAGGAATGTGGAGGCAAGGTAGAAGAAATGAAATCAATTGAAGTAGGAAATATTTTTCCTTTAGGAACAAAGTTTACTGAGGCCAATAAATTAACTATGAAAGATGAGAAAGGTGAGGAACATCAGATTGTGATGGGTTCGTATGGGATCGGCCCTTCACGAGTTATGGGGTCTGTGGTTGAAGTTTCTCATGATGACAAAGGAATTATTTGGCCGAAGTCGATTGCGCCGTATCAGGTGGAGATTGTAACTCTTGGATCAAAAGACGAGGTCATGGTGTCGAAGATAAATGACACGGCCGAGACTCTACATGATGACCTAGAAAAGTGTGGTTGCGAAGTACTGTGGGACGATCGTGAAGGTATGTCACCTGGAGAAAAGTTTGGTGATGCTGATTTGATCGGGATTCCTTTGCGCCTGATAATTTCAGAGAAAACTTTGAAAGAAGATAGTGTTGAATGGAAAGAGCGTCCAAGCGACAAAGCTCGTTTAGTTAAACTAGATAAAATCAAAAAAGAAGTATGCGATATTTATTGTTCTTAGTTTTAGTTGCCGTGCTCGTGACTGCTGGGTTTGGTTGTAATGAATCCACTGGCAACCAGGCTGTACTTCAACCAACTTGGGAGATGTATGAGAACGAGACCTATGGATTTGCCATGCAGTATCCTGGAAAATATATCTTTCAAGACAAAAATGAGGGGACGGCCACAAGTTATTTAGGGGAGGAAATGATCCTGGTATTTTCAATTAGTGACCCAACTCAGTCAACAGGTGATAGTACCGGTATTTTGTCTGTGGTGTACAAAGAGGGTTGGAAGATTGATAATCTAAAGAATCTGTTGGCCAATGGTTATGGTAGTGAAGCTGGGGGGATTATGGTTGAGGAAGGGTTACGACAGGGTGGAATGGATCTGATTCGTTTGGAAAATACGACTGATATGGCTGGGGCCAACAAGACGCATTATGTTGAAGAGCGTAAAGGGGGTTTGCTGATATTCTCGCCTTTCTTGTTTCAGGAAGAACTGTTTGAGGAAATGTTAGAGACCTTACGAGAGATTTAGTAAGAAAATAAGAAATCAAAAAAATAAGAAAATAAGCCCCGGGCTTATTTTCTTAGTTTCTAATTTTTTATTTTCTTATCCTACACTACTTCGCGCTTGCCTTTCAGAGAATCTTTCAAGGCTTTTCCTGCTTTGAATTTAGGCACGACTACTGGTGGAATCTGGATTTTTTGACTTGGATTTTGCGGGTTAACTCCGATGCGGCCTTTGCGGGTTCGGGCTGAGAAGGTACCGAATCCAGCAATGGTCACTTCACCGCCATCAACTAAGGTTCGGGTAACGATCTGTTGAAAAGCCTCAACGAATTCTTCACCCTGTTTCTTTGAAACACCGACTCGGTCGGCGATACGAGCAGCAAGGTCTGCTTTATTCATACGTGTTGTTTTTAATTGGTTTTTATAAAATCTTTGGTAAGTATAGCGGAATATTGAGAATCGTGCAAGGGGGTCTACATCTGAATAATTTTTTGGATCTGTTTGATTGAGGTTGCCTGGCCATCCTGGACTTTAACCAGAATAGCGTTGATTTCAACCGGTCCATCTAAGGGAACTTCAAATTTTCCCAGATTACCTTGCTTCATTCCTTCCAGGATTGGTTCGTACTGTCCGCCCAGAGCTTGGTTGTGGGCTCCGACCATTCCAACATCACTGATATAGGCTGTGCCTTGAGGAAGGATCTTGGCATCAGCAGTAGGAACATGAGTGTGCGTACCATAGAAGATTGAGATCCGACCGTCAAGATACCGACCAAGAACGTTTTTTTCTGAAGTGGCTTCGGCATGAAAGTCAACTAAGGTCGCATCGAATTTTTCATCTTTAAGATCCTTAAGAACCTGATCGATCGGTTCAAAAAAGATTGGGTATTCTTCTTTCATGAACGTGCATCCAGTTAGATTGGTAATTAAGAAACGACCGTGATCATTTTCGTAAATGGTGTAGCCAACACCCTCAGTGTGGATGTCATTGAGTGGGCGAATGATGCGATGGTTCATCTCTGGATTTGATAGAACATCTTTGTATCCTGGATTAGACCAGATATGATTACCGCTGGTGAACACATCAACTCCAGCGTCAAACAGTTCGCCTAGAATACGGGAGTTGATTCCAAAGCCATGGGCTAGATTTTCGCAATTAGCCACAATTAAGTCAGGTTTATATTCCGAGCAAAAATCGGGAAGCGCTTTTTTCAAAGCTTCCCGACCAATGCGTCCGACGACATCTCCGAAGATTAAAATATTTTTCATAATTTTACTATGGCCAGCCTATTAAAAGCTCGGACGTTTGTTTTCTCAGAGCGAGGCCAGAAACCTTCTCCTCTCACTTTAAACGAGCTAGGCCGAGCGTCCTGAACAAAAAGTATGGCTGAGTCTTTGATAGGTCGGCCGATACCTTTTATCTCGCGTACTCAATCACCCGGGTTTCTCGAATCAAGGTCACCTTAACTTCACCAGGGTACTGCAGTTCACCTTCAATCTTTTTGGCAATATCCTTGGCCATTTTGTAAGCGTTAAAATCATCAATTTCCTGTGGCTGCACAAACACCCGCACCTCACGTCCGGCCTGAATAGCATAAGCCTTTTCTACACCAGGGAAAGTAGCAGCAGTTCGTTCAAGTTCTTCCATGCGCTGTAAGAACTGTTCTAGAGTCTGTTTGCGGGCTCCAGGTCGTGCCCCGGAAATCGCGTCAGCGGCTTTAATGATTGCTCCTTCGATCGTCTTAGGTCGATCTTCATGGTGAGCTATTGACTGGTAACAAACTTCCTCAGGGAAGTTGAATTTTTTCATGATATTATAACCGATCTCAGGGTGAGCTCCTTGCATGTCATGGTCAACAGCTTTTCCGATATCATGGAACAGACCACCCTTTTTACATACAGCCACATCGGCTCCGATTTCTTCAGCAATGGAAGCAGAAAGGTGGGCCACTTCGATCGAGTGCTGTAATACATTTTGTCCATAACTGGTACGGAATTTCAGTCGTCCTAGAATGGAAACCATCTTTGGGTCAACTCCGGAAACAGGAACTCCCAACGCATACAAGGCGTCTTCTCCTGCTTTCTTAATCTCCAAAGCCAAACTTTTTTTAGCTTCTTGAACCGACTCTTCAATTCGGGCTGGGTGAATGCGCCCATCCTTGATCAGAATGTCCAAGGCACGCTTAGCCACTTGACGGCGAATCGGAGAGAAACCACTAATAGTAATCATCTCTGGAGTGTCATCAACAATAATTTCACAACCAGTAAGTTGTTCCAGGGCCTTAATGTTGCGCCCTTCTTTACCAATGATGCGCCCCTTCATTTCATCAGAAGGGAGACTAACCTGAGTGGTCGTTGTGTCTGTTGCCTGTGAACTGGCATAGCGAGTGATGGCCAAAGAAACCAGCTTACGACTTTCTTTTTCCAGTTCTTCTTCAGTTGTTCGTTCTAATTTACGCACGCGACTCATCAAAGCGTCTTGCTGCTCGTCCTCTATCATCTTGAACAACTGTTCACCAGCCGCCTCTTTACTCATGCCAGCCACCTCTTGCAGCTTGGCCATCTGATTAACTTTGATTTCCTCCAGGTTGCTTTTAATCTCTTCAACCTTTTTAACTTTATCTTCAAGTTTGGTTTTCTTGTCTTCAAACTCTAAAAGTTTTTTATCAAACATTGACTCACGCCCTTCCAAACGCTTTTGGGATTTTTGTAGCTCTTGACGTCGCTCAGTCTCGTCCCGTTTGGCATCATCAATGATTTTAATCGCTTTCTCCTTAGCCTTAAGGAGAACCTCCTGATACTTTGCTTTCCCTTCTTGTAACAGCTTTTCGGCTTTAGCCTCAGCTGTATGGATGTTGCTTTTGGCAATGGTTTTGCGAATCAAGTAACCGCCAAGAACACCCAACCCCAGCGCTACTAACGCGATCAGGGCAAAGATTGCTTCTTCCATATAATTAAAATGACTCAGTTCCTGATGAACCGGTCACGGTACGAAAAAATGGGGACAGTGGTCCCTTAGGCTGTGACGTTGGGTTGTCGCTTAAGCCCACTTAAAGCGAGCGAAAGTTTCAAGAGAGAATAGTATAACGTCATAAGGATTTCTGGCGTAAACAGCTAGGTCAGCCGGAGTTTCTTTCGTAAAACGCAACTGGTTGAACAGGATTTATTCATTAGTTACAAGCTCACCCTAGCATGGGGCTCAGTTTTTGACAAGACATCAGGTCAGTTTGGTGCTGAATTGACAGAATATTAGGTTTAGTCTAAAATCGACTTCGAAGTGGGCGATTAACTCAGTGGTTAGAGTGCCGGATTCACACTCTGGAAGTCACTGGTTCAAATCCAGTACCGCCCACCACTTCATCTTCAAGAGTGGCGTTAGCTCAGTGGTAGAGCATCGGCTTGCCAAGCCGAGGGTCACCGGTTCAACTCCGGTACGCCGCCCAAAAATACGTTGAGGGTTCCCGTGCGGGGAACCCTCTTCATTTTTTATTGTGTTGTTAGTTGGTCGAGCGGGACAGCGTCTTCGACGTGATATTCTCCGACTTTGGTGCGGCGGAGCTGTTCGACATAACCACCGACTCCGAGCTCTTCGCCTAAGTCTCGGGCCAAGGCTCTGATGTAGGTTCCTGAGCCACATTTTATACGGACAGTCAGTTGGTGATTGTCGTCCGAGGTATTTAAGAGGTCGAAAGAATCAATTCTGACCGAGCGTGGTTTACGTTCGATTTCTTCACCAGCGCGAGCAGCTTCGTAGAGCTTTTTGCCCTTGACCTTGATCGCCGCGTACTTCGGAGGCACCTGGTCAATTTGGCCAATAAATTTTTGCATCGCGGTTTCGATCTCTTCGCGTGACAACTCACGATCTGTTTCGCTTGGTATAACCGGCCCTTCAGGGTCATCAGTCTCAGACGTTGCACCTAAAATAAAAACTGCCTCGTACTCTTTATCTAGTCCAACCAGATCACCAAGCTGCTTAGTTGAATCTCGACCGACTCCAACGATAAGTAATCCAGTAGCAAACGGATCAAGTGTGCCAGCGTGTCCGACCTTGCGTTCATTAGTAACTTTACGTACGCGATTAACCACGTCGTGTGAAGTCATTCCAGCTGGTTTATCAATTAATAAAAAATTTGGCATACAGCAACATTAAAGCATATTTTTGCTTGACGGGTCCAGGATGGCTTGGTAAATTGGAAATATCGGAACGGTCTCTTTGAGGTATGAACGTGCCCCTCCTTGAGGAGACCAGTCCGATACCCCCTCTGGGTGGCGTGTCCGCATCGACGGACTAGGCGGACACGCCATTCCAAAAAAACACAGTGTGGGCGGCGAGGGCTTTGGCGGGCCCCAGGGTGCGACTCGTCGGTGACGATGAGACGGGCGACCCTGACGAGTCGCACCCCCCCTCCTGCACAAACAAGGCGTTCTTTCTTCACGACAATCACGTCGGCTCGTACAGGCTGCTGGTAAGCTTACTCCAGCAGCCTTGACATTTCTGAGCCGGTGTGTTAGGTTCTTCGTACATCTGTTCCTTTTGTTGCTTCATCGCTGTGATGCCAGCCGACGACAGTTGATGTGACACGAACAACCGCGAGGGTTGGAAGCTGTGTGAAGCGGAGTTGGGCCTTGGCCTGACCGCGACGTTTCCTTTGCGACCTATCTCCAACGAAAATAGAGTCATCGTTGCGGTGGTAGTGGCTAGTGAAGCAATGAAGGTGTGGACGGGGGATCTGTTGAGCAGCGTGCTCGAGTTGGCTTTGAACCAACAGGTGGTTGCAGTCCACCCAGATCGTCAAACCCCGTCAAGCGTGACCGCTGGTACTCATCCGGCGGTCGTTGACTTTTTAAGGCAATTTTAGTACCATAGGCGCACTATGAACGTAACTGAACTAGCTCGACGACTTAATGTAAACCCAGAGGAGCTGCGGGAGAAATTACCTGAGCTCGGTTTTAGTATTGGAAAGAAAGCAATTAAGGTTGATGATCGAAGCGCTCATCAGATCATGAATGCCTGGAGTGAATATCGCCGTCGACAACGACTGAAGCAGAAGCGAGAAGCACAGCAGCAACAGGCTGCTGGAGCTGATGAAGCAGATGCTGCACCTAAGAAACCGGTTGAGTTACCATCTTCACTTTCTGTGCGTGAGTTAGCTGGTCGGTTGGAACTTCCAGTAGCTAAAGTAATGCAAGAGTTAATGAAAGCCGGGATCCTGGCTTCGCTTAATGACAATATTGATTTTGAAACTGCAGCCATTATTGCTGGTGATCTTGGTTTCGAGGCTGTGACTGAAGCAGAGAAAGCTGATGAAGAGCAAGAAGCAGACCTAGAACGAGTGGGTGAGATTATGGAAAGTGAAAATAAGAAAGATCTGACTGAGCGTCCACCAGTAGTGGTAGTCATGGGACATGTTGATCACGGAAAGACTAAGTTGTTGGATGCTATTCGCTCGACTCATGTGGTTGATGAAGAAGCCGGTGGAATCACTCAACATATTGGTGCTTATCAGGTGACGCGTAAGAAACGATTGTTAACTTTTATCGACACTCCAGGACACGAAGCCTTCACAGTCATGCGTTCTCGTGGAGCTAAGGTGGCGGACATTGCTATTCTTGTAGTCGCGGTTGACGACGGAATTCAGCCCCAGACCAGTGAGGCGATCGATATTATTAAGGCATCAGGTATGCCTTTTATTGTTGCCCTGAACAAGATCGACAAGGCCGAGCAAAATATTGATATGGTTAAGGGTCAGTTGGCTGAGAAAGGATTAACTCCGGAAGACTGGAGTGGTGACACGATCATGGTCCCGATTTCAGCTAAGAAGCAGATTGGTATTGATGACATTTTGGACATGTTGATTTTGGTGGCGGATATGGAAAAAGAAAAAATTGTAGCTAATTCTAAACGCACAGCAATCGGAACCGTGATTGATTCTAAGATCGATCCAGGTGCTGGTCCGGTAGTCACGGCGTTAGTTCAGACCGGAACTCTTCGCGTTGGTGATCCGCTTGGTGTGCGTGGTTTGCTTTACGGAAAAGTCAAAGCCATGCAGAACTATCTTGGTCAGGACGTGAAAGAAGCTCCACCATCTATGCCAGTGCGAGTGCTTGGATTCAAAGCTGCTCCGACCGTGGGTGACGTTCTTGAAGTTCCGGAAAATGTTAAGGATCTGAAAAAGACCAAGTTCAAGTCAGTTAAGACAGCCGCGATTGAAGAGGTGACTTCAGTTAAGATTGCCCCAACCAGCGAAGAAGATGAAGACAAAAAACCAGAGTTGACCATGATTATCAAGGCCGATGTTTTGGGATCACTGGAGGCTTTGCTGGGAATGATTGAAAAGCTACAAAAGAATCCACACGTTGATGTTAAAATTTTAGACAAGGGTCTGGGTGACGTGACTGACGCAGAAATTTTGGCTGCTGAAGCTAGTCATGCTGTGATTTATGCTTTTAACGTTAAGCCAACTGGAACAGCGGCAGAGTTAGCTCGCGATAAAGAAGTCGAAATCATGGAGAACTCAGTGATTTATAAAATTTTTGAAGACATGGTGGAGCGAGTGGAGAAGTTACTTCCTAATGAGACTACTGTGAACGAGGTGGCAAAAGCCGAAGTGTTAATGAATTTCAAAAAGACTGACAATGGTTGGATTATCGGAGCTAAAGTAACCGAGGGTTCTGTAGTTAAAGATGCCAAGTTGCGTATCATGCGGGCCGGGGAGATTGTGGGCGAGGCTGAGATGCTCAAACTTCAGGCTAACAAACAGGACAGCAGCGAGGTCTTGAAAGGACAGGAGTGTGGTATACAATATAAAGGAAAGGTGAAGGCCGAGATTGGTGACGTACTTGAGGTTTATACTGAGACCGTGAGTAAACCGCAACTGAAGATCGAAGGCGTGTCCAAGCGGTAACATTTATCATTTTTCATTTAAAATTTTATATTTAAAAATATGGATTTGAATTCTGAGAATTTTCAAACCGAAGTTTTGCAAGCTGATCTACCCGTCATGGTAGATTTTTGGGCTCCCTGGTGTGGGCCATGTAAAATGATGGCTCCGATCATTGACGAGGTTGCTGGCGAACTGAAAGACAAAGTCAAGATCGCCAAAGTTAACGTTGACGAGAATCAGGAGTTAGCGCAGCAGCATAATATTATGTCAATTCCAACCTTTGTAGTTTTTAAAGGTGGTCAGGTGGTAGATCAATTTTCTGGAGCTTTGACCAAAGAAGCTTTGCAAGAGAAGCTGGAGAAACATTCTTAATTAGTCATTCGTCATTTTTATGGACGTCAGAGATGTAATCATCATCGGTTCAGGTCCGGCTGGATACACGGCCGCGATTTACGCTGCCCGAGCTGAACTCAAACCATTAATGATCGAAGGTCCGCAGACTGGCGGACAGTTGATGTGGACGACTGAGGTCGAGAACTATCCTGGTTTCCCTGAGGGGATTCAAGGGCCAGAGTTGATGGGATTGTTTAAAAAACAGGCTGAACGGTTTGGGTGTGAGTTTGTAACTGGTAGCGTTTCAGAGGTCGACTTTTCTAGTAAGCCGCTGAAGGTTAAAGTTGGTGATGATGAATATCAGGCCAAGAGCGTGATTATTTCCACTGGAGCAGAAGCACGTTGGCTAGGTGTTCCTGGTGAAGAAGAACATAAAGGCCGTGGTGTGTCTGCTTGTGCAACATGCGACGGATTTTTCTTTAAAGACAAAAAGTTGGTTGTGGTTGGTGGCGGAGATTCGGCTATGGAAGAGGCAACCTTCTTGTCGCGCTTTGCTTCTGAGGTCAAAGTGTTGGTGCGCAAAGATGAAGTTCGTGCTTCAGAAATTATGGAGAAGCGGGCTGAAAACGATCCAAAGATTGAATTTATTTTTAACACTGAAGTGAAAGAGGTTCTGGGAGATGGAACCAAGATGACCGGGGTAAAAGTTTTGAATAACAAGACCAATGAGGAGTCTGAACTCGAAGCTGATGGTATGTTCGTGGCTATTGGCCGCCGACCGAGCACTGACTTCCTGGGCGATCAGGTCGAACTGGCTAAGGGATATGTTGCAACTAAGGAAGGATCAACTGCGACTAGTGTCGAAGGTGTGTTCGCCGCCGGTGACGTGGCTGACTGGGTTTACCGTCAGGCCGTGACTGCTGCTGGTGAAGGCTGCGAAGCCGCGATTGATGCTAAACGTTATTTAGATGAGTTGTCATGACGCCATCAGAGATGGCTTAGAAGATTTTTCTAACGGATCTCTGATCCGGTTCTGAAGGGAATGACAAACGTAAGTTTGTCGTGCGATGACAGACTGAATTCTGTCAGTCCCTACATATCCGTAATCCGTACTAATTCGCCTGTCCGCCGAAGCCTTGGCGAAGGCGGATAAATCCGTAAACCCCTATGAATCCATTTCAAAACGCATTAGAACAGTTACGCCGAGCTTCAGAGGCCGGTGATTTTTCTAACGACTTCTTGGATGTGCTAGCTGCGCCAGAACGTGAGGTCCGCATTTCGATACCAGTTCGCAAGGATGAAGGGTCGCTCGAAGTGTACGAAGGGTATCGCGTGCAGTTCAACTCCGCACGAGGACCATACAAAGGTGGTATTCGTTATCACCAAGATACTGACATCGACGAGGTCAAGGCTTTGGCTTTTTGGATGGCTCTCAAATGTGCTGTGGTCAATATTCCTCTCGGTGGAGGTAAGGGTGGAATTACAGTGAATCCAAAAGAGTTGTCTGAGACTGAGCTTGAGAAACTATCTCGTGGCTGGGCTCGGGGTATGGCTGACGTCATTGGTCCCCAGCGCGACATCCCAGCTCCGGACGTAAATACTACACCGCAGATCATGGACTGGATCGCTGATGAGTACGAAAGGATTACCGGTGACAAGACTCGTGCTGTGATTACAGGTAAGCCAGTTGAGAAGGGTGGAAGCGCCGGTCGAGGAACAGCAACGGCTCAAGGTGGCTTTTATGTTTTTGAAGAACTAAACCGAGATATCACTTTTGATGCGGTCGCTACAAAAGTGATAGTACAGGGATTTGGGAATGCGGGTCAGCATATTGCTCGACTTTTTCATGAAGCCGGGTACAAAGTGATTGCAGTATCAGATTCGCAGGGCGGTATTCATGATCCGAATGGACTTGATATTCCAAAATTAATGGAGCACAAAGCCGAACGCAAGCCGGTCAATGATTTCTTTGCTGGGACTCAGATCTCTAACGACGAACTCTTGGAACTTGAATGCGACATCTTGGTGCCATCAGCTCTGGAAAACCAGATCACTAAAGACAATGCTGACAAGTTGCGTACAAAAGTTATTCTCGAGCTAGCGAACGGTCCGACTACGCCAGAAGCGGATCAGATTTTGTTCGACAAGGGCATTCCTGTTTTACCAGACATTCTGGCTAACGCTGGTGGGGTGACTGTCAGCTCTTTTGAATGGGAACAGAATCTCAAAGGTGAGCATTGGACTGAGCAGGAGGTGTTCGACAAGCTGCGTCCGATCATGCAAGAGTCTTTTGCTGCTGTAGCATCTAAGGCCAAAGAAAAGAAAGTTGATCTACGAACAGGTGCCTTTATTGTTGCTATGGAACGAATCGAACAAGCCATGAAAGACAAAAATATTATCTAGTGGTACTATATTAGTGTATGAACACCATTACCGCCAAAGAGCTTAAGGCCAAGATGGACGGAGATGCTAATTTTCTCCTGATCGATCTTCGTGATCTTGAGCACTATGAGCACAATCATATTGTCGGAGCACTGAACGTGCCTTACGATGACAAGTTCGTAGAGACCGCGGGTGAGGTACTACCAGACAAAGAAGTCGAGGTGATTCTGTACGCTGACTTTCCGGACAAACCAGTGTGTCCAACTGCTGTGTCCAAACTGACCGAGCTGGGCTATCAAAACGTCAAATGTTTTGACGGTGGTTTGCACGGTTGGATGGAAGCCGGCCATCAGTTACAGTTTGGGGAGGAGAGCTAAGAAATTATTAAATGTAGCGGAAGGCTTTAGCCTTCCATGTCGAAATGGAACCCTAAAGGGTTCCGCTACATTTATAGCAGTGTCTTGACATGGGCACTGTTTTTTGTTAACCTAATCAGCTCACCGTGCTCACTATGGCAGATAGGCCAAGGAAGGAGCTCGGACAAGCTGGGCTCAAAATCTCCGCACAGGAGTTATCATGAGCAACAACGGTGAGAGCAAATCTTCCTCATGGCGTGGTCCTCTAACTAAAGAGCAGAAAGCTGCTTGGTTAAGGGACATGGAGTATTTCAGCGATCGCATCGCTGAGGCCAATCGTAACGATTTCGGTGCCATTTGTGAGGATTGGCCCAATCTCGGTACCATTGGCGACGTTTGGCCCGATTTCGAGGACGACGCTCCGGACAACCCGCCATAACCCACCAGCCTTCTTGGCGCACTTAGGCCGTGTTCGCGATTCAGCGGATGCGGTCTTCCCCATTTTGTATAGCTTTTCAGATAAGGTCAATTATGGTACGATCTTGGCTGTATGGACCGATATAATCATTTGAAAATTGAGCCTAAGTGGCAGAAATTTTGGGAGAAGAAAAAATTATACGAGGCGAAAGATAATTCGGATAAACCGAAGTATTTTTGTTTAGTTGAGTTCCCTTATCCTTCTGGAGCCGGATTACACGTCGGACATCCGCGATCTTATACAGCGATGGATATTGTTTCGCGCAAGCGTCGGGCTGAGGGTTACAATGTTTTATATCCGATCGGCTGGGATGCTTTTGGTTTGCCGACAGAGAATTACGCTATTAAGAATAAGATCCATCCGCGAGAAGCTACTCAACAGAATATCGCTACCTTCAAACGTCAACTCAAGGCGCTAGGCTTTTCTTTTGACTGGTCACGCGAAGTCGATACTACTGATCCGGATTATTATAAATGGACCCAATGGATTTTCTTGCAGCTTTTCAAATCAGGTCTGGCCTACAAAACTCGAATGCCGATTAATTGGTGTTTATCTTGCAAGATCGGTTTGGCTAACGAGGAGGTCGTAGATGGAAAATGTGAGCGTTGTGGTGGGGAGGTCGAAAAGCGTGATATCGAGCAGTGGATGCTAGAGATCACTAAGTACGCTGACCGTTTACTTAAGGATTTAGATACGGTCGACTTTTTAGACAAGATCAAAACGCAGCAGACCAACTGGATCGGTCGATCTGAAGGAATTAATATTCGTTATGAAGTCGAAGGCACAGAAAAAGAGATTGAGGTTTTTACCACTCGTCCAGATACAAATTTTGGAGCCACTTTTGTTGCAATTGCTCCTGATGGATTATTTGTTCGTGAGAATATTAATTCGTTTCCAGAAAAGAAAAAGGTAAGTGCATATATTAATAATGCACTTAAGAAAACTGATATTGATCGAGTTGCTGAAGGTCGGAAAAAGACAGGAGTTTTTACAGGTCTTTATGCTATTAATCCTTTAACAGATCGTAAGATGCCGATTTGGGTTGCTGATTTTGTGTTGGGGACTGTTGGTACCGGATGTGTAGTTGGAGTGCCAGGTCATGATTTACGCGATTTTGAATTTGCAACAGAGTTTGATCTAGACATTGTTCGTGTCGTGGTTGGTTCTGATGGCGATTCATCAAAGATTACTGATCCTGAACAAGTTCAAGAAGAAGAGGGCACCATGGTTAATAGTGACTTTTTGGACGGAATGGATATTCATAAAGCTACGAAAGAAATCATGGATCACATGGAAAAAACCGGGCAAGGTAAAAGAACTGTTACATATAAGCTTCGTGACTGGGTGTTTAGTCGGCAACGTTATTGGGGAGAACCGATACCTCTTGTTTTTTGCGAGAAGTGTGATTGGGTGACTGTGTCTGACAAGGATCTTCCGGTTGAACTACCTGAGATTGAAAAATACGAACCAACTGAGACTGGAGAGTCACCGCTGGCTAATGTTAAGGACTGGGTTAACACGACCTGTCCGGAATGTGGTGGTCCTGCTAAACGAGAAACTGATGTTATGCCAAACTGGGCTGGGTCTAGTTGGTATTTCTTGCGTTACACTGATCCAAAGAACAGCAAATCTCTCGCAGACAATAAAAAACTTGATTATTGGATGCCAGCGGACTGGTACAACGGTGGGATGGAGCACACGACTTTACATTTGCTTTACTCTCGCTTCTGGAATAAGTTTTTGCACGATCAGGGACATGTACCAACCAGCGAACCGTATCAGAAGCGTACTTCGCATGGCATGGTGTTGGCTGAAGACGGGCGCAAGATGTCCAAATCTTTTGGTAATGTGATTAATCCAGACGAGATGGTTGAACAGTATGGCGCGGACACGTTGCGAGTATATCTGATGTTCATGGGGCCGTTTTCTGAAGCTATTCCTTGGAGTACTAAAGGTGTGGTCGGAGTTCGTCGGTTCTTGGAAAAGGTTTGGAATTTGCAGGACAAGGTGTCAAAGAAAGAGTCTGAAGATGTGACCCGCGAGCTACATAAGACAATTAAGAAAGTGTCTGAAGATATTGAAGAGATGAAGTACAACACTGCTGTGGCGCAGATGATGATCTTGGTTAATAAAATGCAGGCCGCTGAGTCTGTGTCGAAAAAGACGTTTGAGACCTTTCTGATCATCTTTGCTCCGTTTGCTCCGCATGTCGCTGAAGAGTTGTGGCAAGCACTTGGACACAAGAAGTCGATCACCCTTGAGGCTTGGCCAAAGTTCGACGCCAAGCTGGCCAAGGACGAGACAATCGAACTTCCGGTCCAAATCAACGGAAAACTTCGGGCCACGATCAACGTCCCGGCTGATATTTCAGAAGACGAAGCCAAAGAACTGGCGCTTGCCGAAGAAAACGTACAAAAACATTTATCAGGCCAGAAAGTCAAAAAAGCAGTTTACGTCCCTGGCCGGATGATTAACTTTGTTATCTAACCTATGCCTTGGAGGAGATTGAAAGGTTTTAGTCGACATCACTTAATTCCGCCCATGAAACCTGGGTTGGCTTCTTTGTATACTAATCGATTGATTATTTTATTTGCTGGTGGACTGGTCGGGCTGTTTTTGCCGATTTTTTTGTACGAACAGTTTGGTAATGATCCCTCAGTTCTTTTGATGTATTACTTTTTAGTTTTTACAAGCAGTTTTTTCTTAATGGCACCCGGAGCCATGCTCATGTCTAAGATTGGTTTACGAACGTCAATGATATTAGCCGTGATTGTTCTTTCTGGTTGGTATATCAGCTTTGCTTTTTTTGATCCGTCTTATGCCATGTTGTTCCTGTTGATTGCTTTAGTACTACACAATCTTTGGCGAATGCTTTACTGGACTCCTTTTCACACTGAGTTTGCAGAGATGACAGAAAAGGGGCGTCGTGGTCGAGCCTTAGGATTGCTTCATGGTATAGCCTCACTTTTGAGTATTGTAACGCCAATCGTAGCTGGTTGGGTGATTTTACAATTTGGTTATGATGCACTATTTTTGGTGGTGGCGGCAATTATTCTATCTTCAATTTTTCCGTTATTCTTTACACCACAAGTAAGCGAGAAATATTCTTTTGGTTATTTTGAAACCTTTAAGAAATTGTTTGATAAGGAACACCGTAGAATGGTAACCGCTTATGTTGCTGATGGGGCTGAAGGGTTAGTTGGTCATTTGATTTGGCCGATTTTTATTTTTGAAATTTTGGATGGCAATTATTTTGAGGTTGGTGCGTTGTCCGGAGCAATTATTTTAGTCGGAGTGATTATTCGTCTCTTTACTGGTAACTACGTTGATAAACATTCTCGTCATAAGACTTTAAAGATCGGGACCACAATTTATGCCATTGGTTGGTTTTTCAAAATGTTTGTTGACACAGCTTTTCAGATTTTCATTGCTTCCACCTTCCATAATTTTGCCATGATCATCATGCGGACCCCGTTTGATGTTTTAATGTATGAGCGAGCAGCAGATGCCGGACATTATGTTGATGAGTATACAGTGATTCGTGAGATGTCAATCTGTCTGGGTCGAGCTGTAATGATTGCTTTGGTCTTTGGAGCTTTAATGTTCTTGCCATTATATTGGGTGTTTGTTTTAGCAGCCATTGCCACCTTGTTTATGAACAAGATTGATTAGGTGGGTCATTTTTGGTAAAGTGTCGACCTATGGATGTTTGCGTGATTGGGACAGGAAAGGTGGGGGAACAAACAGCAGCTCAGCTGACTGATCTGGGACACCAGGTGGTTTCGGTTGGGGTAGCGAAAATAAAGGACGGAGTGCCTGGCGCTTCGTTTGTTTTTATTTGTTTAGAGACCTTATTGGAGATTGAGTCTGCGGCTTTTGAGGCGGGCCGCCACGTTTCACACAATGCTTATGTGGTGGTGCGAGGTAATTTGTCCATTGGCGTGTCGCGGGTAGTTAAGGATATGGTGGATCAGGGGATCGAAAATAGTGGTCGGGAAACAGTGTTAGTTAACGTAGTCACAGCCTCTAGCCCAGTGTTGCCAGACAGAATTGTTGTTGGAGTAGATGAATTATGGGCTGGGGAATTAGTTCTTGATTTATATAAAAATTTGAATTGTCCTAAATTTGTGGTCGGAGCTGAAGCGGCCGAGCTAGCCAGTTACGCTCGCAAAGAATTTCTTCAACTTAAGACCTCGTTCATCGACAGTGTAGCTGAAATGTCGCTGCAGAGTGGAGTTGATCCAGAAGAGGTAATCAAGGTTGCTGGTCTTGATAAGTGATTATGTGGTCTGCGATTGTTAACTCACCTTCAAAATCTTTTTTCGTAGTTGTTCTCGGGTTCTTGCTCGGGATTTTTGTTGGGGCAATTTTGGATCGGCCGATGTTGGAGTGGCCAATGGTTATAGCGATGGTGGCTTGTCTGGGAGTAGTAATTTTTTCTAACGGATCTCTGATCCGGTCTGAAATTCGAACGCCATCAAAGATGGCTAAGAAGATTCGACTCGCTACCCTTGTTTTCCTGTTTTTATTAATTGGTTTGTGGAGATTCGGTCAGGTGTTTTATCCGGTTGATGCGAATTTAGTCTCAGACACTTTGAATCGTGAGATTCGTGTTGAAGGGGTTGTATCCGACGAAGTGGTTGAGAAGGCTCAGTCGCAACAGGTAACGATTGATCAGGTGCGGGTTGCTGACGAACAAGCTTTGGGCAAGGTCATGATCTGGATGCCAAAGTATCCAGCAATATCTTTTGGTGATGAGGTGGCTTTTCGTTGCCAGCTCGAAGTTCCAGAGCCGTTTGATGGATTTGCATATGATAAGTATTTGCGAGTTCGAGGAGTACTGGCCGTTTGTTGGAATCCGGAGTCAGTTGATGTTCGTACAAGTGAAGTAGTTACTATTCGCGGCACACTGTTTGATCTGAAGCGAACTATTTACGACAAAACTGAACAGATTTTTTCTGAGCCGCACTCGACTTTCTTGTCCGGCCTGCTCTTCGGCGGTAAGGGATCGCTGGCATCAGATCTGCGAGAGGACTTCGTGGACACAGGTACTTCACACATTCTGGCTGCGTCCGGATATAACGTTGGTATTTTTTCACGCTTTTTATTTCTTGGTCTGGTGGCCTGGTTTTTCCGACGACGGACCGCGCTGGCTATTGTGGCTGCTGCGATCGCCTTGTACGTCGTGATCGCTGGGTTTGATCCTGCAGTAACTCGCGCTGGAGTTATGGGCCTGATTATTGTTTTTGGCCGCTCATTAGGTCGAGCACGAAACGATTCAGCTCTGAGAAATATTCTGGCCTTGACTGCAGCAGTAATGCTGTTCGTGAATCCACACCTGTTGCTCGATGATGTCGGATTTCAGTTATCCTTTTTGGCCACGATCGGGTTGGTCATGATCGTGCCCCGAATCGAACACAAGTTTAAATTTATTCCTGCCACCGGGGGATTCCGCGAAGCAATCGTGTCGACCATTGCCGCAACCATCATGACACTGCCAATTTTGATCTTGCAGTTCGGCCAGCTTTCTATAGTGTCGCCATTAGTTAATTTCCTAGTTTTGCCGCTCGTCCCATACGCCATGGGCTTTGGAGCGGTCGCGATTTTGGTCGGAACTGTGTCAGTCAAACTCGCAGCCATTGTGTCAGCCGCAGCCTGGACCTGCTTGTCAGTCATGCTTTATATCGTCCGTGCTTTTGGATCTTTGTCCATCGCTAGTATCTCGATCCCTGGTCACGAGATTGTGGCTGCTCTGGTTGCGATATTGCTGATCGGATGGTTGATTTGGTTGTATCGAAAAGTTCGCCTACGACGCCAGCACTTCCACGGGTCAAGACGGTGGAGCTTAGCGATCGTTACGTTTTTGGTTTTATTTGTTATCTGCTTCGGATATTCTCGATATGTAGCGAAAGGCTTCAGCCTTCCATTTCAGGATCAAAATGGAACCCTAAAGGGTTCCGCTACACTGCAAGTGTGGTTCTTTGACGTTGGCCAAGGCGATGCGATATTTATTCAGACTCCAGATAACAAACAAATCCTGGTCGATGGTGGACCAGGTGAAACTGTTTTATCCAAGCTCGGATCCGTGATGCCATTTTGGGATCGAACACTGGACATGATCGTGTTGACCCACCCGCACTCAGATCACATTTCAGGTCTAATCGAGGTGTTGGATCGTTATCAGGTCGACCAGATCGTGATGACAGGAGTGAACTATCAGTCAATTTATTTGGATGCGTTTGAGGAGCGAGTTGTTGAAGAAAATGCGATAGTTAATATTATCAATAAGCAGGGTCCCTTGACCCTGCCGACTGACCCAGCGGGGTCAGGGGACCCCGCCTATAGCATGGAGGTAATTTATCCCAATGAGTCTTTTTATGGTCGATACGTCGACGAACTCAACGAGACCTCAATCGTCCTTGAGCTGACATACGGTGAGACGTCAGTCCTCCTCACCGGCGATATTTACGTCGAGCAGGAAGCCGAACTGATCAGATCTTTAGATCATTCAGTTGACGTGCTCAAAGTCGCGCACCAAGGCAGCAAAAGCTCAACCTCAGTTGAGTTTCTTGATGCAATAGATCCAGACACAGCTATCATCACTGTTGGTGAAAACCCCTACGGCCACCCGCACGCCATTGTCCTTCGTCGTCTCCAAGATCGTGGGATCAAAATATATCGAACTGACCTAGACGGAGACGTGTTGTTAGTGTCGGACGGAAAGAGCGAGATGCTCCAGGAAAGAGAATTAATGTTTTAACTAAAGAACTGAAGAACATCTAGTGTTCCTCAGTTCCTTTGTTTTTAAGTTCTTCAGTTTTTAGAACTGCATCTCATCCTCAGACCGACCGTATTCACAGATCTCGTTTTTATCAAACCAGTATTCAATTTCGTGGGCCGCTTCTTCTGGAGTCTCTGAAGCGTGGACAATATTTCGCACTGCCCGTTTTTCAGCATTAGCGATCAAAGCGGTGTCAACTGAATAGTCACCACGAATAGTTCCCATATCAGCATCACATGGCATGGTCACGCCAGCGATCTTACGAACCATATCAACCGACCGCACGCCTTGGACAACCATTTTAACCACTGGAGCTGAGGTCATGAAATCCAAGAGCCAATCGCGGACCATTGGTCCGATCTTGGCTGGATCATCGGTTCCTAGTTCTTCATTAGCATCCCATCCTGCCTTGTGATAGGTTTTCATAGTTTTCTCACCTAAACGAGTAACCCAAGCTGGGTCTTTGGGATAGTGACCATCCATCTGGTCCCGAGTGGCTTGTTCCATTTTCAAAGCCACGACTTTGAGGTTGCGCTGTTCACAACGAGCAATAATGTCACCGATGATGCCACGCTTGACACCGTCTGGCTTGACCATCAGAAAGGTCTTTTCCTGCTTTGGATCCGTATCCGGCATAAATGTATTTATAGGTTAATTTTGGCCATATAGTACCTGATTTGGAAGAAATAATCAAGGGATGTTGACAGGATAAGTAAGCGTGTTAGAATAAGCCTAATATAGCCTATGAATAAAGCAATCATCAAAATTAGCTTTTTCTTTCTTAGCTCGGTGGCTGAGATGAGTTGATTTTTTTGTAAAATTAGTTCATCTGAGCCACCGCTGATCAGGGCGGTGGTTTTGGTTTAGAGAGGAGAGCAGACGCTCTTTCCAAATAAAGTAGACACGGAGGCAGAACAATGATTCCAGCTGCGTTGGTTCGGATGGTGATGGAAGCGGTGCTCGCGCTTCATGATACACATGGTGCGGTTAGCGGGATGAAGCCAGAGATGCTTCTGATGCAAGGTCGCGCTGGACTCGTGACTGGCACGAATGGATTTCTGGGGTTCATCAACCAGGACGCTCCGCCGGAGATGAGATTCCTGCACGAGTTGGGAACCACCTGTTCTCCGAGTCGGTTCATGCGATTCAACTCTGTTGGTCAGCAAGCGACACTGGCTGACCCGACCCAGCACTCCATGCTGGGGAGAATCACTGGCACGAGTTTGTTTTCGGGGACCAGTGACCGGAATCGTCTGGTGGTCCAGGAGTTCGGTCTGCCAGCGAACCTTCCCAGCCAAGCCATCTGCGTGGCTGGGAACAGCAAGGTCAACTTCCAGAAGCACGGACGTTGTGTTCGTTGGGACGGCGATAAGTTTGTGGTCAACGGTAATCCAGTGGAAAAGGCCCTGGTGCCGGACGGAGGCTACGCCGAGAAGGAACGGCTGTTCGATCTGCTCCAGTTCCTGTTCCAGCAGTTCCCGCACAATCACTACCGGGTCAAGCCGGACGATTCGGCCAGCTGCATCGGGCACATGACCGTGGGCCGCGATGTCACTCGGAAGGATCTTGAACGCCTGGAGTCAGGCACGTACGTGGTTCAGAAAGCCATGGCTCAAGGCTTCAAGGAGGTCTCGGTTCCGTTCTTCATTGATCCGGATTCCGGGAATGGTCAGACCATTGCCATCTGTGGCCAGCACATCGTGACCCGCCATGGGCAGGACGACTTTGCGGGTAACTACTCTCTGCAGCGGCAGAAGCTCGCTGGCGAACTGCGGCAGAAGATTTTGATGGCGGCCCGCTTCCACATCCAGCAACAGGTCGAACTAGGTTACTTCGGCTGGGGGTCGGTTGACTTCGGGGTCAACTTCGAGACTGGTGAGGTCTGCGCCTTTGAGGTCAACGATCGTATAACGGCCACCTACTACCCGATCATGGCCAGCTGGCTCATGTTCGAAGGGCAGATGCGACCGTTCGACAACCAGAGCTTCGAGTTCCAGGCTGGGATGTCCTTTGAGGTCATGCTCAAGCGCTTCGAAGGATTGCTCCTGCGGCAGGGTCATGACACCGGATTTGTTCCGTACTGCTATCTGGAGGAACTCGGGTTCTGCTACGGTCTGTGCGTTGCGCCAGACTATTCGGCTCTCGAGACTCTGACCAGCGAGGTTCGCGGACGTCAGCTCGCCTTGGCTGCCTGAGTTCACAACCTTTTTTCCTGCTGCGCGTCGTCCCGTGACGCGCAGCGCTTCTCTTTTTTCAGGTCCTCGTGGACGTGACAAAAGAAAAGCGTTATCATGATTAACAATATGATCAATCAAAATCGTTTGGTGAAAAATTTTATTAAGTTGGGAGCGATTGATAGTCCTTCAGGAAAAGAAGGGAAGATCGTGACCGAGCTGGTGCGTCAGTTGCGCCCGCTTTGTGATTCTGTGAAGCAAGACAAGTTGGGAAATGTTTTGTGTCGAGTTAAAGGTAACGGGAACCCCTTGCTTTTGTCAGCTCACACAGATACTATTTTTTCGAATAACGGACGCAAGCCTAAAGTAGTCAAAGGCGTGATTTCATGTCAGGGCAAGGCTTTGTGTGGAGCCGATAACAAAGCTGCAGTAGCAGCGATTCTAGAAGCTTTGCAATCCTGTCGAGAAAATAAAATTGAACTGCCGACTTTAGAGCTTTTGTTCACAGTTCAAGAAGAGATCGGTCTGGTTGGGGTGCGTAATTTTGATCGTCGACAACTAAAAGCTAAAGAAGGCTTATGTTTTGATCGTGGGGACGATATATCAACTATAGTCACAGCCTCACCTTTTATAGAAACTTTTCAGATTGAGTTTTTAGGAAGAGCTGCTCATGCCGGAGCTCATCCTGATGAAGGGGTCGACGCCATTGCAGCAGTAGCCTGGTTTATAAATCAGTTCAAAACCGGTCAGGTGAATAAAGATACAACCATGAATTTTGGAACGGTCCAGGGTGGAACTGCAGTTAATGTTGTCTCAGATCTATGTTCTGTGACTGGGGAGATTCGAAGTATTGATAATAATAAAAAGAAGCAGATGATCGCGAAGATGAAACATAATTTGGTTCAGGTCAAGAAAAAATTTGGAGTCAAAACAAAATACACCCAGACTTTTAGTATGGCTGGATATCGTTTTACTGCTTCGACTCCGCTGATTAAAGAAATCAAGCGGGTTCATAAAAAATTGGGCTGGAAAACCAAGCCGCAGGTTTCTACGGCTGGTGCTGATGCCAACTGGTTGAATGGGTGGGGAATCACCACAATTAATACTGGGTATGGAGCTAAACACACGCATTCCAACCAGGAAGAGATTAGCGTGCGACAGTTAACTCGCTTAGCTCAATTTATTGAAGTCTTTATTAAAGAACGTGCAGAAAGGGGATAACCTTGGGGATAATGCTGTGGACGGTGGGAGGACAACTTATTTGATAAGCTCGAGAAAATTTGGCCGAGTATAGCACAAAAAATGGTATAATATAAACGCTTCAGAAACGGTTGGTAACTGTATTGGGTCAAATTTCAACATTTTTTTGAATCATTTGTCAGCCCTAGGTTGACCTAGATTCAACGGTTCGCGTCTGGTTGGGGCGTGTTGATCGGCTCAGGCTGATCGGCTCGTATCTATTCCAGGTATCCCGTTTGGGAAGAGCCAATTGCAGCCCAACCGTCCATGAAGCACCAAAGAAGATGTGTCCCCTTGTGTAGTCCGACAAGCCTACAGAAGGATCGACGCTTCTTCTTTTTTATGTTAATAATAGAGAGTAGCGTGTAGGACTATATGGCTAAAGATCGAGATAAAATTAAAGTCCTGTTTCTGCAAGTGCGGGATGATGAAATGAAAGAACACGAATTTTTGTGTTTTGATAATTTGATCGATATTCCGCAAGAAAATTTCATTCGGGTTGATGTTTTTCGTGATCCGCTTGATACCTCGGTTTTAAGTGGAATCGATGCTGTAATTCTTTCTGGGACCGGGCACTATTTTAATGGCGGAGGGCATCCAACAACCTTGCCAGCGCTGGTGGATCTAGTGAAAGAAATTCGAGCCAGGAAGATTCCGATGTTGGCTCTTGGGTATGGTCATCAGGTCGTGGCCACAACTTTTGAAGGAGTGGTTGTTCAGGATCCGGCCTTGAAGGAGATAGGAACGATCGAGATGTCAGTTACTGATGAAGGGAAAACGGATCCGATTTTCAGCAAGCTTCCAGAAAAGTTTTTAGTACAGATCGGACACAATCACAGTGTTACCGCTGGTCCTGACGGGGCAGTTGATATGGTCAGCCATCACGACGATTGTTGTGAGGCTTTCTTGTTTCCAGAAGAAAAAATTTATGCTTTGCAGTTTCATCCGGAGTTGGAACGTAAAGACGCCGTGATTCGGTTGACGTACTATAAGAGAAAGTATTTTGATCAGGTCGAAGAGCTAGATAAAATTATTAGTGAGTTGAAAAATTCTCCAGAAGCCATTAAAATCCCAGACCTATTCATTTCTGAAGTGGTTTGTAAATAAAAAGAGGAAACCACGAGGGGGTGCTGAGCACCGGCCTCGCGGCTGAAGGGCTGGCCCGGAGTTGTGTGGGTCAGTTTTTGGTTGTCGCGGGTCGTGACGCTACTCGCTACTCTCGAACAGGGGTCGGCTGGTGGTCTCGACCTCCACGTCGTCGCAGGGCTCGCCGGTAACCGCATCGATCACTGGTATTGGACCCATGCCGACTGTGGTCACCTGTTGCTCCGTGCCGTCCTGGAAGCGAAGGGTGGTTTCGTGGATCATGCCGTCTGACCACTGCCCGGTCGGGGCATGGGTTTCTGCGTCCTGGCCTGAATCCCTGGGACGCAGGATTTTGTTAGCCTGCTGCAGAAGCCAGACCCCTTGGTGCGGGTTGATCCGTCCGTCCTTGGCTGCGGTCATCAGGTAGAGCAGCAATCGCTTCATGGACCGAGCCGTGTAGGGCTCGTCCTGGCCGGGCAGAGTTACCAGAGCGTGCTGCTCTGATTCGACTGGGGTGAGACTGACGTCGCCGGGCTCGAAGTCGTCCGGTAGCTCCATGGCGCAGAACTCTTCGATCATCGCGCTTGTGGTCTCAGCCATACGGGCCGTGTGTTCGGTCAGGACCCGCATCATGGCCTTGGCCGCTGTGGTCTGACCTCGGTGGTTCAGGGCGCCGATAGCTGCGTATCCACGCTGGAGGTGTGGGACAAGGATCTCTCTCCCGTTGTCCAGCTGGAAGACCAGGAAGATCTTCCCGATCAATCTGGTCATAGAGTTGCTTCCAGTGGCGACTTGCATAGCGGTCCTCCTAGACCTATTCATATCGCTAGAGCGATAGATGTTTGCTTTGACCGTAGCGCCTTTCATTCCCTTTGTCAAGGTAAAGGGCTTTATGTTAAGCTGTGATTGATAAACGATATGGACCAATTTTTAATCACTGGCGGGAAGCCGCTGAAAGGGGAGGTGGAGTTGTCTGGCGCGAAGAATGCAGCGTCGAAATTGTTGTTGGCTTCTTTGCTCACAGATGAAGAGGTTGTGGTTAGTAATGTTCCAAAGCAGCGAGAGACCGCGATCACGCAGGAGATTCTGGAAACTGTTGGTTCGACTGTGAACTGGGATGATCATACCGTTACAGCATGTCTCGCATCAGTGACAAATACTGAAGTGACTAAGTTATCTCGGAAGAATCGATTAAGTGTTCTCGCGATCGCACCGTTGTTGCATCGTTCTGGCGAAGCTACTGTGCCGATTGTTGGTGGTGACAAGATCGGTCCACGACCAGTTAACTTTCATACTGACGCGTTAGAGAAAATGGGAGCCAAGTTTGAGTCTCGGGGCGATGCGTATCACGCAACTGTAGACGGCCGGCTCAAAGGAGCTTTGATCGAACTGCCATATCCTTCAGTGGGCGCGACCGAAACCTGTATCTTCGCCGGCGTCTTGGCTAAGGGTCGGACTGTGATTCGCAACGCAGCCACAGAGCCAGAGATTTTTCTTTTGATTCAGATGTTGCAGAAAATGGGAGCGATTATTGAGCCGCGCTCTGGTCGTATAGTCGAGATTACTGGAGTTGATAAATTACATGGATGTCAGATTGAGGTTTTTGCTGATCCGTTAGAGGCAGCAAGTTATGCCTGTGCAGCGATTGCCACGCGCGGGGAAGTATTTGTCCGCGGAGCACGACATGAACAGATGATTACTTATTTGAATGCCGTGCGTCGACTGGGTGGAGTATACGAAGTTCAAGACGACGGGATCTTGTTCAAAGCCAACGGAGATTATCACAGCATTGATATCGAGACTGACACTTATCCTGGGTTCCGTACGGACTGGATGCAACCGTTTGTTGTTTTACTCACACAAGCCAAAGGCGTGTCACGTGTTCACGAGACCGTGTTTGATGATCGACTTGGTTTCACCAAAACTCTGAACGAAATGGGAGCTGACATTGAACGGTCGTACAAATGCCTTGGAGAACTACCATGTCGCTTCAAAGATCAAAACCACATGCACTCTGCTGTGGTCAATGGCCCGACAAAATTGTCAGCGACCGAGATCGAAGTACCAGACATCAGAGCTGGTCTGGCTTTGGTGTTAGCTGCTCTGGTTGCAGAAGGAACTTCTAAACTCACTGGCATTGAACACTTAGATCGCGGCTACGAGCGGTTGGAAGAGAAGTTGCGAGGCATTGGGGCGGAGATTAGTCGAGAGTCTTCTTAGGGAACTTGTTCCCGTTTTGATACGACGCCAACAAGTTGGCTGAGAAGAACAGAAACCAAAAACCACGACGTGTCCCGTCGTAGTTTTTATTCTACTCACTACCTATTACTTGCTCTTCTTCGACCGCACACCAACCTTAGGCTTAGCTCCTAGTTTCAAAGTGAATCCTTCCTTGGTTGAAGACTTCAAACATTTGGTACAAAGCTTTACTTTCTTGCCATCAATGGTTTTATTTTGCAAATTGACCTTCTGTCGGCGCTTGGTAGCGATCATGGACTTGGAACGACTCTGAGCAGAGAGCGGACCGCGGCCACACGCGTCACAAAATTTCGACATATTTCTAGAAATCATTAAATCAATAACGTCGAGATACTATCATGCTCGACCATTTTTGGCAAGTGGGGTAGAATGGGGTCATGTTTTTATCTTTGATCTACAACAACCCGGCTTTAGGGATCGCTTGGATCCTGGCAATTCTGATTGCTTTGACTGTGCATGAGTTTTCGCACGGCTTAGCTGCTCGAATGCGCGGTGATTTAACTGCTGAGCGCGCTGGTCGGTTAACCTTGAATCCGTTGGCCCACATTGACTGGATGGGATTTATTCCACTCCTGCTTTTAGGTTTTGGTTGGGCCAAGCCAGTGCCGTACAATCCAAATAATTTAAAAAATCCGAAATGGGATTCGGTAATCGTTGGATTGGCTGGACCAGCGTCGAATTTAATCCTAGCAGTTCTGGCCGGAATCGCCTTACGTGTCATTATCGTCACC
>CAYZPO010000008.1:0-26176 GCA_964480695.1 uncultured Gammaproteobacteria bacterium
ATCTGGTATCAAATAAAACGGTCGTGTATCCATTTTCCGAAAAGGCTTCAGCCATAGTCTGAATATGGAACTGTTCTTTGAATCCTCCAAGTCCGTGCATAACAAAAACTAAACCATTGTGATCAGGGTGCTCGCTAACGACCACAGCCAGTTTCTGTCCTTCGTGATTTTTGATGAAGTGTTTACTCAACATTTTTTACAGTCTCACGATACAAACAATAATCGCAATCTTTTCCGGCCTTGGGAATAGTTTTACGATTCAAACACTTGTGCAGATCCTTGATCGTGCCTTCGACCCAACTGTCGTTTCCTTTGTAAGGCAATAGGTCAATATCGAATTCAAGCTTGCCGTCGAAAGCCTCAGCGTCTCGTCGGCCGTTACAGTAAACAAAATAACCAGTGTTTGATACATCAAATCCATTCTGACGCATCAGCCATTGATACACTTCCATCTGGCGCTTGTAACAAATCTGCCACGGAGCGTTGATATTCACTTTTCCATCTTTCGAGGTCGCCTTGTAATCAACCACAATCAGATCACCGGAAATATCCATCCAAAGATCATCGACTGCACCAAAGATAGTCAAATTCGTTGGCTCGTGAAAATACTGCACGCCAACAAAGTTCTCCCGCCACTGATCCATGTTCTCATGTTCAAACGGAACTGCTGTAAGACCATACGCTTTCATCATGGGATGAGCCTTTTGTTTAGCTCGATGCAGATCAAACTCTTTTTTAAGCAGATGGTCAATGGCGCTGTTTAGGTTAAACGGAAAACCTGGTGGTCGCCCAACCCCTTTAACTCGGTCTAAATAAAAACAGCGTGGGCAATCAAGAAACAGATCGATCTTGCTCCGGCTGACCTTAAAATGCTGACCAGGCAGGTATAAATTTTTTGTCCGCGGGACATTATAATACTGTGACATAGTGTTTCCATTCTAGCTTAAATCAGGCTTTTGTCAAAGCTACTTTGACTTTGTGGATAACTAGGGTAGCCAAAAATTTTTACAGGAGTATAATTAATTCAACGAACGTTTCCGGAAGCGGAATGAACCGTTGCTAGCGCAACTACCGCAGCTTGGTCGACGTGCATCGCGTTTACACGTTAGACTGGAGATAGCTGTTGGATCGCCGAGCGCTTGTGATGAGTTCGCATGTGAAAGCTAGAGGGCTGAAGCGTGCACTAGTGTATCCGTAAATGGAGACGACGTCCTTTCCCAGTTGGGATAGATCAAATAGGCAAGGACAGGTGCCGCTTGCTTCTCAAGGAGAGATAGTGAGTTCGAGAAAGTCGATCAAACCCAACAACCATCGCCGTAATGTCGAAAGAAAAAGGGGTGCTACCAGCATCCCCGAGGCCATGAGATGCCAAAGGCCAAACGACTAGGCGATAAGCTCGGGGTCTTCGGACCCCACCGCTAGCTGCCCCGGCCCCACGAGGCCGATGACGGATGACAAGGAGGTGCCCCCATGCTCACTTGGACCGACACGTCGTAATTCGTCCTGTACAGCGCCTCAGGCGGAGACCATCCTGGTCTCCGCCTGATTCAATTTACAAAAACATCTAAAACTTTACACGTTGTTCATGAGAGACGTGGCTTGACAGATTAAGGCCGCTCTGATACCGTGGGTCAATCATCGAACGCAGCTGTAAACAACGAAATGGGAGGAAGCACTCGATGAGCAGCAGGTATCAGTTTCTGGCCGATCGTCTGAATGCAACTCTGCAGCGTCGGCACCCACGTCCGCCGACAGCCATCGGAAAGACGCTCCAGGTGGGGGCTGGTGCTGTCAGGAAGTTCCTGCGTACGGCTGGCAATCGCCGGTCTCACCGCGGGACGCTCGCAGACGCCGACAACAACGGCTGAGCACCAGGTCGAATTTCGGCCTCAAACACGTCTCACAGCGCGCCGGCGGCTCTGCCCCGGCGCGCTTCACCATTTCAGCCTCAAGGCTGATTTTATGTTTTCATGATTTCATGCCTGCCCGCCAAAACCTTTGGTGAAGGCGGGATTTCATGCTAAAATAGAAGCACTATGCAGTTACCTTGGAGGAAAAAGAAACCAAAGAGCGGGAAATATTGGTCTATCCCAAGACCAATCTGGAAATTCCTGCTTTTTAATTTTATCGGAGGAGTATTTCGTGGCTTTGGTTATTTCATCGGATTTACTGTCGTTGTTGGTCTGATCATCTGGATCTTAAGCTGGTTCCCTTTCTTTGATGAGTTAATGGCCTGGATAGGTGAACTACAAAATTCAGCTGGTTCGTATGTCGAATAAAAAGCCTCACTTCCCTACAAAAACTATCGGGCACGACGTGCTTGAGCATGTTCCTGTAGCTCGTGGTAACACCACAGTCGAAGCGATGTGGAAAGAACTACACACTCGCGCCAAGGAATGGGACACAATCAATTACATTTATGTTATCGACTCCAAGAAAAAACTACTTGGGGTTGTTTCAATTAAAGAATTGATGCGAGCTACGCCACGGAAGAAGCTCAAAGACCTAATGTGCGAGAAGCCAGTAGTGGTTCATCCATACACTCTAAAAGAGCGGGCCGCTATGTTGGCTATTCGACATGACATCAAGCAACTGCCAGTGATCCGTAAAACCGGAGCTCTGATGGGTGTCTTCGGCTCTGATGAGCTGGTAGACACCTTACACCAGTCTCATGTTGAAGACATTATCTACTACTCAGGTATTACACCCATGGAAAACAAGATCCGGTCGATCCTGCGAGCTCGTGTGGGCAAGTTAGTAATGATGCGCCTACCTTGGCTAATCGTTGGACTAGCTGGCGGAATTGTCGCTACCTTTATCATTAGCTACTTCGAATCTGCTCTAGAAGAAATTATTGCTCTAGCTTTCTTTATCCCAGTGATCGTCTACATGGGTGACGCAGTTGGACATCAGACCCAGCTGATCTTTATCCGTTCTTTAGGCTCAGAAGAGGTTAATCTCAAGACATATGTTTTACGCGAGATCGCGGTGGACTTTATTATCGGAATCGTCCTGGCTGCTGGGATCACTCTTTTTGTCCAGTTCTGGCTTGACTCACCGGTCGCAGCAGCTATAGTCGGACTAACCTTATTTATTAATATTTTTAAAGCCGGAACAATTGCTGTTGGTATTCCGTTGTTGTTATATAAACTAAAAAAGGCCCCAGCCCTCGGTGCTGGTCCATCTACCACAACTGTACAGGATCTCTTGTCGATCGTGATTTATTTCCTGATCGCGACTGCGTTACTATAACGCAAAGACCTTGAACTCTTTCGAATCCAAAACTCAGCCATAAGGCTGTTTTTTAAATCCAAAAACCCCGGGCCGTATTACGACCCGAGATTTCCAAAAACAATATCTATACTTCAATGTTTAAGCTGCATCTAATAAGGCATGGTAAAGTGTCTCACCACCCCAACCATTTTTAACATCCTCTGGTACATCTAATCCATATTTGTCAGCAATTTTAGTCAACCTGACTCCTGTACGCAAATGGTCTTTTCCCGTATCAACACCTTTACGTCTAGCCCGACCATATGTGAACTCTTTTGGATTTTTGCGCCGGTCGTCCCATTTTTCCTGTGAGCTAGTCAGCTTATCAACTACTAACTTGGACATTTTTTCTTTGTCAACTATACCCTCTAAATCCCCCTGAACCAATTCTTCCATATCATCAAAATACAAACCTTCGTTCTGGATTAAGAGCAATGCTAATTTACCTAGTTGTTCCTGAATTGCAGGTTGTTTTGTTAGATCCACTCCTTTTTCTCTAAGAACATTCCATCCTTCATTCATATCCTGCAGATGCCACATTATGATTCCTAGACCATTTTTTTCTTGTGCTATGTCTTCTTTCAAAAATTGCACTGTTCCCTCAGTAAAAGCCGCTTCATAGTCTAAGTCATGAGACTCAGCAAATTCTACCATTCTTTTGTAATTTTCATCTAAATAACCCATATTCCAATTTGACTGTTTGACCGCAAGAATTATTCCATAATCAGTGGCGTTCTGAATATTTGCCTCATCTTGCTCAGCCCGCTCAAGCACTGACTCAAATCTCCCTTGTACTTCCTTTGCTCCTTTTGGAAGATATTTATTCGCACCTAAATCTTGGACATTATAAGTAATAATTAATTCCAGCGCCTCTTTTATATCTGCTCCCTGTTCCTGTGCCTTATCTAACACCTCTTGAACCTTATCAAATCTCATTTTCCCATCTCTGATAAAATTCTTCACTTCCCTGTACACCTCTTTATCAACATCTTCATACGCACCAAAATCACGTGTTTCTCGAGTATCTTTTGAGTCAGCTAAAAGAGCTTCTTTCAACCCAGACTCAGCTTTGCTATCTTTTTTTGCAGCTTTTTTTTGTGCCTCTTTTGCCTCTTCTTTAACCTCTCCTTTTTTCTCTTTCTTTTCTTTCTCTTTATCTTTAGCCATATATTTTAAAGTTTAATATCTTTGATCAAAGGTTTATCTCCGTATGGAGTGAAAAAGAAGCTGGCTAGATGCTCGATTCCAACTTCTTGAAAAGTATCTAATAATACTTGTACTAATTTTTTAAATTCTTTGTGGATTAAATCTGGATCTGACATTTCTGATATAGACAGCTTAGCAGAATAATAGGCCGCGACCAAACGCTCGCGAATCTGATCATCCAGGATCGAATAGATAAATTTACTCAAAACCTCGTCACGCTCAAAGTCAATCCGCAAACCTGGAACAGGACCAAAACCAAGATCGACCTCAGGACTTTCGATATAGCGTTGCTTATCTTCTGCACTAGTCGCATCTTGGATCGCTTTATACATAGCCAGATAGTATTCCAGACAGTACATCATGCCTTCGTTAGCAAATAATCGTTTATCATGTTCCAGCTGCTTCTCGGCCGAGAGTGTAGACTTAAGACTCTGTCGCTTATCCTGAAAAAACTCACTAGCTTGGCCAATGGTTTGGAACTTAGAACAGTCCTGGATGTACTGGGCGATCATATCACGATGTTCTTCCCCAACCTGGTCACGAAATAATTCAGCAATATAAGAAAGCGAGCGTGCCAATTCAAGCTCGCTCGGTTTATCTTTTTGAAGTTCATTGATCAAACTTTCCACTCGACCCTTAGCCTCAGTATCTTGCTCTAGCCCGCCCTGAACCTTTTCCAACATAGGGATCAGTTCAGATCCAAGCTTTTTAAACTCATTTATCCACAAAATAAGCGGCCGTTCTGCCCCTAATTTAACCAATTTATGTAAATCTTCAAGTAGCATGGATGTATTATATCAGATTGAAAGTCACACTAATAATCCAGCCCCTTACGAGCAGGAACAGCGCTATAAAAGTAATGTTTACGGAGCTTGTCTTCGGTCACAAGGTGAGCTCGTTCAATAAATTCATCCGGAGCGCGGCGTCCGGTTAGAATGACTTCGGTTCGTTCTGGTTTGTGATCCAGAACCTCCAGCACATGCTCAGCCTCAACCATTCCTAGATCTGTTACTACATTAATCTCATCCAGAACAACCAGATCATACTCGTCGTTCTTAAACAGCTCTCGCGCCTGACGCAGCCCATGATGCATTTCCTCCTTATCGTCCTCAGTCACTTCAAAGTCAAACTGCCTTGTCTGAGGATCAATCCGGTCACGACCAAAAGACCACCAATCAACTTCAAGTTTATCCAACACCTTGCGCTCAGTATAGTTCTCTCCACCCTTATCAAAAAATAGCACTGCGACACGACGCCCGGCCCCAACTGAACGCATCACCTGGCCCAGCGCTGCCGTAGTCTTCCCTTTCCCATCACCAGTAAATAATTGAATAAGGCCATATCCTCTATGGCCTTTAATTCGTTTGTCTAATTTGGGCTTTCGCCGAATCATATTAGCTGCAACCAGACGTGGCGCCGCAGTTCAAGCACTTGTAACAAGCTCCGTTGCGGACCATCATTGAACCGCATGTATCACATGGTGGGGCGTCTGATTGGTTGTCAAAAGTCGAGGTCAATTCAGAAGTTTCCCCTTTTCCATTAAACAACTTAGTCTGTTCGGCTTTTGGGACTTCTTCAGGCTCAGCCTTATTCGGATCTCCGGCGTAGCCGGACCCGGCTCCGCCGGGCTCGACCACAGCATCAGCCACAATCTTGTCAGCCAAAGCCTCCTGATCAGCGTTAATTCCGGCCGCAATCGCTTCTTCAGGTGGCAAGAACTTCATAGCCATCCAGCGGAAGATATAGTCGACAATTGATTTTGCTACACGAATGTTCGGATTATTAGTATATCCAGAAGGCTCAAAGCGCATGTGCACGAACTTGTTTACCAGAACCTTAAGCGGTACACCATATTGCAAACCGATTGAGACTGAGGTGGCAAAACTGTCCATGAGGCCTGAAATAACAGAACCTTCTTTGTTGATCGTGATAAAGATCTCGCCTGGTGAACCGTCATCGTACAGCCCGACTGTGATGTAACCTTTATGATTACCTACTGAGAACTTGTGAGTCATGGCCCGACGTTCGTCTGACAAGCGGCGACGACGTGGCTTGTAAACTTCCTTGATCTGAGTCTTTCCTTCAGCCTTGCTCTCAGATTGATCCTTGTCCAATGAAGTTGTTAACGGCTGCTGGCGTTTAGACCCGTCACGATATACGGCCACAGCTTTTAACCCAAGCCGCCAGCCTTCCATATAAACTTCGCCGACTTGTTCAGGAGTTGCATCGTTTGGCAAGTTTACAGTCTTGGAGATCGCTCCGGACAAAAACGGTTGTACAGCAGCCATCATATTAAGATGCCCCATATAATCAATACTGCGCTGGCCATTCTTGGCTTTAAAAGCGCAATCAAACACTGGTAGATCCTCATCCTTAATATGCGGCGCTCCCTCAATCGTGTCTTCTTTATCAATATAAGCCATGATGTCCTCGATCTGTTCTTTAGAGTACTTCAGGCGTTCCAGGGCTTCGGTCACAGACTGATTTACGATCTTAACCATTCCACCACCGACCAGCCACTTATATTTAACCAAGGCGATGTCAGGTTCAATTCCAGTGGTATCACAATCCATTAAGAAAGCGATCGTGCCGGTTGGAGCCAACAAACTGATCTGAGCGTTGCGCACTCCGTGCTCCTCAGCTTTTTCTACAGCCTTATCCCAACTAGCTAAAGCCTCGAGCATTAACTCTTCGGTTACGCCCTCCTTACCAACTCCTTTAGTTGCTGCTTGGTGCATCTTCAGCACTTCAATTACTGATTCTTTATTTGGCTCATACATTCCAAAAGCTTCCTTACGCTTAGCAATCCGAGCTGACTGTAAATAACAATGACCGGTCATAAGTGAAGTGATCGCTCCGGCCAAATTATGTCCTTCAGGTGAGTCATAAGCGTAACCTTGACTCATAATCAAAGCCCCGAGATTAGCATAACCAATTCCTAACGGACGATATCGCTTTGAGTTGTATTCAATGGCTGGAGTTGGGTAGTTTGAGCGGTCCACAGTGATCTCCATGGCTGTAATCATAATCTCAGCTGCTTTCTTAAAAGCACGAGGGTCAAAAACGAGTTGACCAGTGACTGGATCCTCTTTACGGAACTTCATCAAGTTTAACGAAGACAAATTACAGGCCGAGTCATCCAAGAACATAAATTCACTACACGGATTCGAAGCATTGATCCGACCGGTGTTCTTACAGGTATGCCAACGGTTGGAAGTGGTGTCGTACTGCATTCCAGGATCACCACACTGCCAGCAGGCCTGATTAATCTGATCCATTAAATCGCGGGCTTTATACTTAACCGAAGGTTGACCGGTAGTCACCTCGGTCGTGACCCACTCGTCATCGTTCTCTACGGCCCGCATAAAGTCATCATTGACACGAACCGAGTTGTTAGCGTTCTGGAAGAAAATCGAAGAATAAGCTGAACCATCGATCGAGCCATCGTATCCAGCGTCGATCAAAGACCAAGCCTTTTTCTCTTCCTCAGCTTTACAAGAAATAAACTCTTCAATGTCTGGGTGGCTAATATTAAGTACAACCATCTTGGCTGCTCGGCGAGTTTTGCCACCAGACTTGATCACTCCAGCAAAAGCGTCCAGACCTTTCATAAAAGAAACCGGACCTGATGATTTACCATTAGATCCGCCTAAAAATTCTTGAGAAGAACGCAGTGGTGACAAATTAATCCCAGAACCAGAACCAGCTTTAAAAATCATGGTCTCAGTGCTGGCCAAATGCATAATCGACCGCATGTCATCAGCCACTGAGTTAATAAAACACGCCGAGCACTGTGGCTTCGGCGTAATTCCAACATTAAACCATACTGGTGAGTTAAAGGCAGCCATCTGATTAACGAGAATGTGAGTCAGTTCATCTTCGAACACTTCAGCATCAGCAGCGGTTTGAAAATACCCATCCTTGCGACCCCACTCAGCAATAGTGGTGGCAACTCGACTGATCATCTGACGGATCGAGGTCTCTCGATCGTCTTTGCCAACCCGACCACGGAAATACTTAGAAACTGTAATATTGGTCGCTGTCTGACTCCAATCAACTGGTGCTTCCACGTCTTTTTGCTCAAAAACGGTCTCACCTTTTTCATTAGTAATCACAGCATCCCTCTTTTCCCACTTAACTGCATCAAACGGCTTCACCTCTTCTTCAGTAAAAAAGCGGCTGAAGGTGATCCCATTACCAAAAGTTGGCTCATCAACCAACTCAGTTCGAACTTTTTGACGGTGATCGATATAAGTCTTGGCCACATGGACCATATTATTATCAACCAACGTTGTATTTATAACCTCGCGGAGATCTGCAGAAAGCGGCTCAGTATGTCCGTCATAGATATGGTTTAATCGAGAAACAACTTGGGCCGTGATCTGCTCCGCTCGTGTTGGATCATCGATCCCCACATCATGCATGGCTTTAACCACGGAGTTATGTAGTTTCTCAAAACTAAAATCTTCTGACTGGCCATTACGTTTAGCCACAGACTTCAGTGAAGTCATAAATTGCCAGACCACGTCACTAGTCTGGTCCGTTGCTGTCTTGGTGTCGACCTGGTTTGTCACCTTGACCTGTTTATTCTCGGGCATAAGTTCTAAGGTTAATTTAAGCGATCAAAAAAGGTGGTCCCCGTTAGGGAGCTCACCGATCTCTCCTCCCCTTATCAGCTGAAATTTCTGGTCCAACCACTAGATCTTGTGTCTCACACAGCTATTATACCACAACATCTTGTGATGCGTGTGGATAAGTGTCCGACACATATTTTTAGCTTTTCTTAGCTAAGTAACGTTCAAAAAGGCATTGTAAGATTTATTTTATTGTTTGTTTCATTTTGTTTTTTGGAAAAATCAACTGGGATACCACGCCGTTCCCCACCAAAATCTGGATAAGCAATGGCTCCATGCTTCAATCCGTACTCGTAAACCTCCTTGGTCACTTTCACGTCTTGCAAACAGTAATCTTTGAGCTCTTGAATCTGTCCTTGCTTCCAATATTCCACAGCCTGCAACCCAGTTCCGCTCTTGCCGTAACCAAGAGTTGCTTCAGCTACAGAATCCAACTTCAAACGATGTCCCAAGGCTTTGACCACTTCTTCCATTATGTCTAGGTGTGGCAGAATCGACAGGTCACCAGCATAATAATTATTCATTACCGGAACATCAAAATGTTTACTGTTATAACCGATCAAGCGATCAGTGTGCTCTAGTCGTGGCCATAACTGATTCAACTCGTCCACAGTAAACGCCTCGTACGACTCTGTTTCATAGAAGTAAACCCCGATGACAGATATTTTAAGTTTGTCTAAATTATATCCACCCACATCAGCAAAACTGTTTTGGGTCTCAATATCAAAGACGATTTCTTTGCTCATAGCGAAGTAATATTAGCACAGCTGACAAGCTCGGACAAGCTAAGGGATTCGGTATAAATACACAGCTTCTCCAGAGGGTAAACGAGTCTTGTTTTCTAGCTTAAGTGAGGGATATTTAAAGGCATGAGCGACCACACGAGTGCCTGACGGGTAAGCTTTGATCAAGTGCGGTTCAAGTTTTTCTTGAACTCCTGGAAGCAGATAACAAGCAATTACATCCGCCTGAGGCAGGTCAATCTTAAAAAAATTTTGACAACGAATCTCGATTCGATCTGATACCTTGGCTAGACGCGTTCTTAAACGAGCCCACACACAAAGCACTGGATTAAAATCATAACCAACCCCTTTAGCTTTGAACTCTTTAGCCGCGGTGATCAAAAGCGAAGCATCGCCACAACCAAAATCTACCACTGTCTCACCAGGCTTGACCTGAGCCAACTCAAACATGGCCCGAGCCACTCGTGCTTTAGTTGCCACCCAAGGCACACCAAAAAAACTAAGCAAAGCCATGGCCAAAACAAAAAATACGATCGGCATGATCGCTATTAAAAGAATGATCTCAATTATCAAAACCGTGGTCGTGGTCATAATGATTCACCAAAAATCTCTTTAACCGCTTCCCAGTGTCGTTCATCTCCGTTGACTTTCATATAATACCACCATTCAGCTCCCCATAAGTAAGATTCGGATAATCCAGTACGAGCTGAAAATTTAACGTTGTCTTGTAAAGCCTCAACATCAAATGATTGATACTGTTCCTCAAGAGTAAATTCTTTGATCGGCTTATAAAACCATGGCTCAGCCTGAAGTTCAGATACAATTACTTCATCAGCCAAAAGTTTAGCTGCCTCAGCCTTAACTCGATAGTATTCTGGACTCAAGGGATAGAATGAAAAACCAGTAATGTCGCTCCAGACTAAACGGTACATTGACACTCCGAGGATATCTCCACGGGCAGCTGCGTCTAACCAAGGTTCCTGCTCTCCACTGGCCGTAAGCTGAATCGGTCGATCGTCCAATGAGCGAACTAGATCGATTTCAGCCAATAAAAGTTCAAGGCTGTGCTCTGGGCACCCTTCCCCAAAAGCCAGGAATGGCTCATTCTCGACCTGCCAACGAGTTATAACTGGATTATCTCCTACATACTCTACGATCGCTTGAATCTCGTTTAAGACCGCTTGTTCCTGACTCTCCTCAGACTGTCCATCAACCCAATCCGGCACAAAACATTCTGGCCAGCGTGGTACTTTGCGTCCAATGGCCAAAGTCAGCTCTACTCCTTCACGAGCCGCAGCCTGTTCCAAAATCCAATCCAGTTCAGTCCATTCAAACTGCCCCTGTAACGGTTCTAAACGATCCCAGTACACTGGGATACGGAACTTACGCACCCCAACATCATCTAACAAAGCTACAAACGTTTCCTGCCAGTCCAGACCCAGCTCTTCTGCAAAAACCACACTAAAAGTCACACCCAGCTCTTGTGGAGGGTCGTTCCAGCGCAACCACCCGATCACTCCAACAACAAAAAGCGCACCGATAATCACGGCCGCAAACAACTTGGCATCAAATTTTCCAAATTTACGCATAAATTATTCAACCCGCTTGACCGGCCACTTATTAAAAGACGAGGGATTGTTTTTCTGAGCCACACTCCGAGGCCGCGCTGTCAAACCCAATCTTGATGATGGTCCAAACGGTCCACGCCGCGGCCGAGGCGTGAGCGAGGCCAGGCTCTTTCTTTCTTATTTAAATAAACTAGGCCGAGCGCTGGCTCAAAAAACATCCCGAGTCTCCAGAGTGGCCGATTGATGTTTTATTCAATCTCCTCTTTTTTCTCTCGAATAAACGCCATCCAACCCTCAACCATAGCAATGGCTAGCTTGAATGGTGCTTCAACAATATAATCTAGGAAAAATAGGAAGACGTTGATCCGTGGTGCTCGCAGCGCCATCCAGCGTCCAGCACGAATGATTGGCAAGAAAAAGAAATCAAAGATGGTGGCCAAAATTCCCCCGGTCCGCTTGAGGATAACAAAATCTCGTTTAGACAAACGCAACTTAATCCCAAAGAACATAACTAACGACAGGAAGAACAGGAAGATTACAATCGACAAAGCATTGAAATCAACTGTATGCAGCCCATAAGCGATCAAGCCATAAGAGACCAAAAACATAAGCAAATAAATTGCATCAAAAATCTTACCTACAGTACTTCGCCATGGTCGCTTAGTTCGATAAACAATCGAGAAGTCTCCTTCAGCAAATAAAACTGATCGCAAAGTCTTGTAAATCTGTTTAGTGTTCTTTTTGCGTGGAATAAACACCGTCGACCCAATCACCAGCAATAAAATTGGGAAAAAGACAACATTAGTGATCAAAGGTACAAAATTACTGGTCTGCAAAATTACCACGTCATATGGCAACTCAATGATCAAAGCCAAAAGCATTTTGGTAATAAACAAGAAAACTACAGCCCGGATCACACTGCGACGCAAACGAGTCTGAAAAGTTTGATAGCGCCCTTTAGCCGCCTTTCTCACTGCTGCTCGGAACTGTTCGTCATTCTGAATCACGGCAATAGCCCCAGCCGGGTCCTTAGCTATAACATCACGTAGAACATTAAACATAATGGAAAAGCGACGCAGCCGACGGGACAAAGATTCAGCACATGGATGCATTACCTGAAGATCAATATGCTGATAAACTTTTTCTAGATTCGAACCAATCTCTTTAATCAACTTCTCATCCGCTTTTAGCCAATCAGGATAAGTTAGCAAAAGCACTCGATAACGTAGTGTGGCTCGGTTAGCTCGCAGCAACGTTCGGTGAACAGATAAAAATAGCTGCAACTCGCGATCTTTTTCTACCACAATCTTGCTCTGCCACTTAATCCGACCCTTAAGAACCTGATAAGCAAACGCAGCCAACGCATCTTGCTCTACTGGCGGAACGAGCATGTACTCAATCTCACATGACAACAGATCTAGCAACCAGTCCTGCATTTCCACTGGATCACCTTTGATATTTTTCAAAGAACCAAAAAGTGGCCGGTACTTTTTCAAAACCTTGGTCACTTCTCCGATCTTGGACTCGTGAATTTTATTATTCTTAAGATACGAGGCCCAGATCAACTCGTGCAATAACTCTTGAGCGATCTCCTCCAAACTTTCCTCAGCCCCAAGTCGACGCTTTAAAATGCGGCGAATGGCGTTACGGCGCAGCCGATGCTCTTCATCATACTCCAACGTATTACGAATGGCCTCATAAATCGAAGCAGCCTTGGAAACAGTGGCATCAACTGAAATAACCTCCCCTTCTGGCGGAGGTGTTTCTTCCTGGGTTTTTTGTATAGCTTGAGCTAATTTTTCAACCTGCTTCTGCATATCAATAAGCTTATTATAGGTGATCTTGATAAAAAAGTCGAGAGGAAGACCTCGTTGACAATAGTGATTAAAATAGCTAAGTTTTTAAAAGCCCCTTTATATCAGGGCGGAAGGAGAAGTTTGATGCGGTGGAGCTTGATCGTGGTCACGATCACAGCGTTCCTCTTCCCTTCCTTGGTTGCCCGCGCCAAGGATAACCTCCAGGTCACGGCTTACCACGAATCGCCTCTGACCATCAACCGACCGTTCGTGGACACACGGATCGACTTTGAAGTGCCGTTCACGACCCCAGAACATGGCGCCTTGCGTAGCAACCTCGGTATCGTGGATGACTTCGAACAAGGTCAACACATTTTCCGTGCCTACGCTGGCCCGCGACTACGGTTGATCCACTGGGCCAACCTAACCATCCAAAGCGGGGTAATTGCTGGGTGGTTTGGTCCTTGGACTGCTGGGATACTAGCTGCAGCTGAATTCGAACTGGACTTCTCAGACGCGCTAACGGAAATTAATATCCGGATCCACGGATATTTCAACAATCTCCGTGCCGATCTGCATGTGGAAATCGAAGCTCTGGCCCATCCTCACCCCTTCATCCGTCTGGGGTTCCTGATCGAGCAGAGCATCATCAACGAACAAGACCATCACCGGCTAGGACCGACCCTGGGGATCAGTGCCTACAAGGTGATCGAAGTCAAACTCAGTTGGATCTTTGACCCAGGCCTTCAGGCCAATGGCTTGCGCCTGACTACGGCCTTTCACTTCCCCCGACCTCGCTAACTCGCGGCAGACCCTGTCTGATCCGCGAGTTCCCTTTTTTACCAACAAAAAACAGCCTACTGCGCTTAAGCAGGCTATTTTTTGTAACCTTCTTTAGGCCTCTGACTTAGGAAGAATCTTGAACATTCCTGTACCACAGGATGAACATGTCCCCTTAAGAGCTGGACGGGTTCCGCCCCCTTTGGCAGGCATAGCCACCTTTTCGGTGTCCTTCATCTCCTGCTTGGCCTTGCACTTAACGCAATATCCGATAGTGCCGGCATACTTATCATCACCCATACTTATATATGGTTATTTATATTAAGGTTTAAGCCCGCCACTTATCCACAGCGGGAAGCTCTATAAAATTAGTCTAGCTTATTTTAAGCTTAAGCGCCAGCCAGCTATCAACAGGCCTTAAGAACGAGCATTAAGTCTGAAACATTAGCTCCGGTCATTCCGGTCTTAATCTGACAGTTTAGACGCTTGAAAAATTCGTATGAGTCGTTGTTTTTTAGAGTGGTTTTGGGATCAAGATTCTTCTTTTGGATCAGATCAATCACTGTTTGATCAACCAAAGCGCCGGCCACTGGAGTGTTGTCGATTCCATCGCTGGCTACGGATATAATCAGGGTGTCTTGAGGTAATTTCGTCAGAGCTCCTAGCACCACCTCCTGATTCCGACCACCCTTTCCCTTCCCTTTGATCTTGACTGTAGTCTCACCAGCAGCGATCAAGGCTTCCTTGGTTCGAGCTGAGCGAATCAGTTTGGTTCCGACTTGACGCGCTTCGCCTTCGAGCCTAGTCGACAGAACGCGGGGTCGATATTTGCGACGTTTGGCCTCGGCCCGCATAGCTTCAACTGCAACTTGGTTACTCACAAGCAAATAGTTACGCACTTTGCGAAAATACTTCTCTTCCTTCGGAGTTTCCACTGGTTCACAATACGGTACTTTGCATTTCTCAAACACGCGATACTTTTTTAACACTTGACGAGCATCCTTGACCGTTGTCTGGTTCATCACAGTCGGGCCTGAAGCAATCACTGACAGATCGTTTCCAGGAACGTCCGAAAAAATCAAACTGGCCACAGTAGCTGGGTGCGCTAGCTGAGCCAGTTGCCCACCTTTGACCTCGGAGAGATGCTTCCGGATAGTGTTGATCTCATGAATCGAAGCCCCACATTTCAATAAATACTCGTTTATCTTGATTAAGTGCTCGCACTTAAGCTGGTACGGTTGTGCCAACAGTGCTGATCCGCCTCCAGAAATGATAGTGACAAGTAAATCCTTCGAGCTCAGACCTTGTACCAGTTCAATGATCCGCGAGGTGGCTCGGACGTTCTTCATCGAGGGTAATGGATGTGTGCCCTTAACACACTTAATTCGCTTTAACTTCCCTGCTTTGACATCAATCACCAGACCTCCGGAAATACGAGTTCCAAGCTGACGTTCAAGCTCCTGAGCCGCATCATGAGCAGCCTTACCAATTCCGATTACAAAGACACGGTCGAATTTCTTTAAATCATACCGTCGACGTTGTATCTCGAGAATATTGCCTTGGAGTTTAACTGCCCGTCGCACCGCCTCTTTAGTATCGATCGCCCTGAGTCCTGCCTCAACAATATTCAAAGCATCTCGCCGTAACTTGTTTGTGGCGAGTTGGGAGTAGTTTTTTATTATTCTATTAGTCATACAACAATCGATGTGCAGCGGAAGGCTTCAGCCTTCCATGTCAGCTAAATGGAACCCTAAAGGGTTCCGCTACACAGTCTTGTATCAATCATTTCTTACCAACAATAATATCAAGTACATCACGAGAAGACTTTTCCCCGATCTGACCTTCAAAGAAACTTAATTTATCAAACTCATACAACATAACCAGCACAATCACCAGAGCAGTCCCAAAAGCACCTTTAAGCAAAGCAAAGAAAACTGGATATAACGAAGGTAAAAACGCCAGCGTGATTAACAAGATCAGACACAGAACAACGATCAGAATCCATTGGAACGCTGGCACCCGCTCCAACTGCAGCACCACCATCTGCTTGCGGGCTTTTTGTAAACCTTGGAGTGAACTCAAAGCTGTTCGCATAAGCCAATTATTTGCTTGAGCCTTCTTGTCATCAAGCAACGTATGCAGCTGAGTAATCGTGTCTGACTTATGAGTAAACTGATAATCCCAAGCATGTTTCTTCAAAATCGTGCTGTAGTGCTTTTTAATAATCTCACCAGCCTTGGTCTGGACCTTGGCCCCAGCATGTCCGAACGTACGATATAAGGCAGACATCTCCCCATCAAACGTAGCGATCGTGGCCCGGATCCGATTATAGCGTCGCCCTTGACGAGAAATAAAAAAGCCAGTGAAAATGGCAAATAGGAACGAGGCAATAGTTAAAATGGTTTTGGTCGTCTCAAACTCCTCAAAGTTGAGATAGTAGTAAACGATCGACAGGATAATAAAGATCAAAAGCGTGAGCAGTCTCCGCATATTTTCTTATTTTCTTATTTTCTTAGTTCCTTATCTACATTATACCAAAAACAAGCCAAAAAGGCTTATGAAACGTAACAGCTCGATGCGTTACGTTCACATCGAGCTGGAGTTTGTCGTCGGGGCCGGTGGCCGGTCGACGTTCGTTGTGTCCTTCGGCGCGCGCCTCGCAGCACCGAAAGTGTCAACGTCCGTCGTCCGACTCACCGACCCCCGAGAGACGAGCGAATGGTTGCGGAACCAGGGTCTGGTACCAGGCCCAAACCATCCGTCTTCGTAATCGCTTTGCAGCACCGTGGATTCCATCTCACGATCTGCACCTGACACCACACATCTTCTTCCGCAAGAAGACTCACGTGGCGCCGGTCCGACGATTAAGTTCGACCTTGGAAAGGTCATTCCTTCGTCTCTCGAGTGATCCAGAACTTGCTTGCGCGGGGCACCGTGTTGTGGCCCCATTGCGTGGCTAGGCCGAGAGGTTGACCAGCAAAAGGGATGCCCCTCTCACCAGTTACTCGGCTGCCGGAAGACAAGCTCGCCCTGGATCGATACCTGGTTGCGTCCACCGCGTTGGGTAGAGTGGCTGCTGCGCGGCTGGATGCGGTTGTCCCAGCTCGACCGACGGTTACCGACACCAGTTGATGATCAGGTGCCGGCTCCGCCCGGGTGGTGGCAGTGCCGATGGTGGCGGTGCAAACGCCTCCAGGTATATTCTAATTTATTGAACGTTGAGCTCTCAGGCTCGGAAAAACATCATACCACATTTTGGGCATTTTGTCAACACCTGGATACATTGAAAACAACAAAAAACAAGCCAAAAAGGCTTATTGAACGGGAGAAGCCTGATCGTTACCGACCAGGCTTAGAAGAACAGCTTCCAGATGCGAGTCTGGTTGCTGGGGTTTGAGAAGGGGGGCGGCAGCCGGCCGCGAGATGTCCGCGCACTCCGAGGAGTCACGGTCCATTCGCGTCCGGCCACCGCACCCGCGGGGTGACGGAGTGGTGTGGAACAAGGATGCACTCGAAACTTCTGCCGTCGCAGAAGCCCGCCTCGTTCCGTCCTGCATGGTTGGCCATTCAGGCGACAGGCCATTGGGGAATTCCCTATATTCCCCAATTGTCGAGCGCCGCTATCTGCGAGCTGACTCAACACCATACAATTGGAACCAGGGTGTCCCAATACTCCGTCCGGGATCCAGAACTTGCTTGCGCGGGGAGGCACTCCGGCCGGTCCCCGTGGCGTGGTGCAGCCGAGGTAGACTAGCGAGAGGATTTTGTGACCTCCCACCGATCGCTCGACTCGAACACCTGACGGCAAGCTTGCGGCGCTCTGGATCGCGATACCTGGAAACGTCCACCGCTCGGGTGGTGGCTGCTGCGCGGCTGGGACCTGTCCCAGCTCGACCGACGGTTACCGACACCAGACACTCGAAGGTGAGGTGCCGGCTCCGCCCGAATGGTGGCAGCGCCGATGGTGGCGGTGCAAACGCCTCCAGGTATATTCTAATTTATTGAACGTTGAGCTCTCAGGCTCGGAAAAACATCATACCACATTTTGACGGTTTTGTCAACCCTGGGCAAAGGGCTACAAAACAAAAAATAAGCCAAAATAGCTTATTAAACGTAACAGCTCGATGTGTTACGTTCACATCGAGCTGGAGTTTGTCGTGGGGGCCGGTGGCCGGTCGCAGTCACTCGGCAGCTATGGAAGGCGGCCAAGCTGATACTGCGCCGGATCGCCCACCGACCCCGATAGAGAGACGAGCGAATGGTTGCGGAACCAGAGTCTGGTACCAGACTCAAACCATCCGTCTTCGTAGTCGCTGGCAGCAGCACCGTGGATTCCAACTCACGATCTGCGCCGCAAAACCACCCATCTTCTTCCGCAAAAAGACTCGTGTGGCCGGGAACAGCGACTAAGCTCAGCCTTGGAAGGGTTGAACCTTCATCTCTCAACCTGATCGTCCGCCCACCGGGGGCCTACGACCGCATTAGGCGATGCCGGGTATCTTAGTCCTCCAGGACAGAGATACTCGACCCGCGCGCGGTGGCCTGTGAGCCAACGAACCAGGTGTAGTTTTAAGGAAAGTTCCAACGGCCGGTGTGATTACGTGTCCCGCGCGGGACCATCATCACCACAACCGCATTCCTGCAGCAACGGTCAGGCTTACCCCTCAGGGGCTGCCAACCGAACCGTTGGAACTCATCTCGCATCGCATCGTCACGAGATAGCACTATACCACAATTTTCGGGTTTTGTCAACCGTTAACAATAAGGCCTTAAGACCTTATTTAGGCTTGACAAGGTCCCGAATCTATGCTAAATTAAGCTCTTCGTATGAAGCGGAGAAGCGATCGAAAGGAGATACACGCATGCGATCGCACAAGCAGTACAGACCCTTCACCATCCTGATCCTGGCCATCCTGGCCACCTTGCTCATCAGCATCCTATTCAGCGGCTGCTGCAGTAGCAGCAACGGCACGAGCATCATGGATGTCGCGGACACGGTACATCACCACGGTTCGCCGTGCCCGATCGACTGGGGTGTCGTGGCCAAGGACGGGCGTCACATGTGGCGCGTGACCATCCTCGCGGGAGGAAGCTGCTTCGTCAGCGGCGAGGCTGGCAACAGCCTCAAGGTCCAGGTCGAGGACCTGGACGGCCTCCAGGTCATCAGCGACGACCTGATCGAGCTGGGTACCGTGGACACCGGAGTAGACTGGCACGCCCAGGAGTACCTCTCGACCGCGGCTGCAGGCCCGGTCGAGCTGGAGATCCACAACACCAGTTCGTCCACCCAGGAGGTCCGGATCGCGGTCCTGAACCGCTAGAGGAGAAAACATGATCGTCCTGAGAATCAGTCTTTTCCTCGCCCTGGCTATTCTGTTCAACGGTTGCATCTGCGACATGATCTTGCAGACCACAACCGTCCAGTGGAACGAGTTGGACTGTCCGGTCACGTTCGACATGACACAACGGACCTACCAACGTGACCTGTGGATCCCCGAGATCAAGAGCCAGTGTGTGGTCGAAGGGGACATGGTCGAAGACAGGAAGCTGTATGTGATAGTCGAAGCCCTTCCCTGTCTGCACTCCTCCGGACACCACTTCAAACGTGGCTGGGGGCTCGATACCGGCAAAGGCTGGAATGGCTACGTCTACGAGACCGAGGACGAGGCCGAAGGCCACGTCACACTGACCATTCGGAACTGCGGTTCCGAACCGGTCAGTCCCCGCATTGCGGTTATGAACTACCTCTGACCGCCCCTACTTCCACCGCCCAACCCCAACCTGGCAGCTGCCAGGCAAGCGGCAAAAACACCGCACGGGGGGGCGGTGTTTTTGTTCTAAATTTTATTTTGATCTACTTTTTCTTCAAGTCCAACAAATATCTCACAACCAACAACATCCCAATCACCACTGGCACTCCGCTCATCACTACAATCGCTACCCAATCTCCTCCTGAAAAACGGACAAAATACTGGTAAGCATAGCTTGCGCCTAAAGCGATCCAGACAATTCCACCGATTAAAGGCCAGCGCCAGGAAACTAAGGTGACGATCAAAAAGATCACTCCAGGCAAAGCGGCCATCAATGGCATATACCACTCAAAACTATCTCCAACAACATCAATGATAAAGGAGAAAACGAATAAGGTAATTAAGATCGCGAGTCCTCGCGGAAACCACGTAAGAAAAATTTGCATATTTATCCTTTTATCATTTAACATTTTTCATTTATAATTATAACATGATTTGGCAAACACATACGGTCGTTGGAGCTAATGCAGCTTGGATAGCTGTGGTTTTTGATGCACCAGCTGAAATGACAATTCTGTTAGCTCTTTTAGCCGGGTTCGCTGCTCTATTCCCTGACATCGATGGCGACCATGCCAAGATTCATAATGTCGGCGTAGCCGGGATCACCCCTTTTGCTATTTTTCGCGGCGGGTTTAAACACCGAGGTTTTTTTCATTCATTGCTTGCTGTAGTCTTGATTCTAATCGTGGCCCTGGTCTTTTTGCCGGATCAGAGATTACTGATCGCCAGTGTTCTGACCTTGGGATACGCTAGCCATCTTATTCTAGACGGTCTGACCAAGAGCGGGATCCGCTTCCTGTTTCCAAAAAAGAAAAAATACCGGCTGTTACCACGAAAACTTGCCTTCCGCACCGGCCGGTCTATGGATTTTTTATTGCTACTTTTAGGCTCATTTGGCCTGCTTGGCCTTTTCTGGACCATCCTGCCTGAGCTCCAAGCCATGCTTGACGTTGAGGCTATTCTGTGGTAGTCTTCACAGCTCCCGCAGTGGGACAAACAATACCTTTCAACGTGACGCCATCCGTGGAGGATAGACCATGAGATTCAAAACCGACCAAGCCAGCGTGGCCCGACGCAGAGCTACGTTCGCGAGTCAGGACCGGGCCTTCGAGGGTCTGGTGCAGTACTTCAGCAAGCACACTATCCGATACACCTGGCTCTGTCTGCTTGGAAGTGCGGTCGTGGCCTTGGTCTTCTTCGGGGCCACCTTCGCTGCTTACCACTTCCTGGGAACGCAGATCGAAGAGTTCGCGGACAAAGAAGTCGGCCTCTTCCTCGTGCTGGCCTTTCTGTGGCTCGCCATCGTTCTCGTGATCATCGCGTGGTTTGGGATGCAGGCCAAGACGATCCAGCTCTACCACTACAACATCGACAAACTCCGCAAGCGTGGTGCAGCCCCACCCAAGGGCATGAGCCTGCGGGAATGGGTGGCCCAGGGACGTCCTTCGTCCCGACGGCTCCGCCTTCTGAGGAGGGGACAATGAACCCCAACATCTGGATCTGGACCAAGAAAATCCTGCTCGGTCTGTTCACGCTGGCTGCTCTGACCCTGTGGACCTGTGGTTTCGTCTTCCTAGGTTACCTGGAAGAAACCACTGGCAGTACCCCTGTCGGCCACTTCCTGATCTGGGTCTTCGTCTATGGCAGCTTCCTGGCCTGGCTGACCCGTCGATTCGGATACTGTGTCGGATACCACAAGCGAGATGCAGTAGAGACGCGGTCGCCTTCCTACCGCTGACGTCCCACCTGTTCCTTCCCCACCACGTCGCGTGTCTGCGACACAACCCCCCTTGCCCTGCCCGGCAACGAAGGCCCTCGCCTTCCTCCGCTGGTGCAGGGCCTTCTTTTTTATAAAACAAAATGACCAAGTCTCAATTATCAATGATCAAGGAAGGAGGGACATCTTGAGACATCTTCCAACACTGATCATTGACCATTGATTATTGATCATTCTTGTCCCTAAAATGCGAAACGGCGACCGAGAAGTGGTCGCCGCAGTATGCGTCGTGTGCCCTCAAGGGGCGATCTCGCTAGAGGAGCGAGAGAGAGTTGCGCTCAGCGCGCGAGTTGTTCGCAGGTAACCTGCGCCGTTGGCTCTCCAGCTTGGAGATCAGCCGATGGCGAAGGTGCCCTGCGCGCCCAGGTAGAGGTCGTCATCGGTACTCGCGCCGTAGTCGTCGATCACCGTGTCGCCGGTGTCGTCTGTGTCCAGCCAGTCATCGGTGTAGTCCGCGCCGAAGGTGCCGGTGTCGTTGATGAGCCAGTCGCTGGTCCAGTACGCCGTGTCCGCGTCGGTACCCGCGTTGCTCCAGATGGTCAGGTCGTCCAGGGTTCCGCCGCCGGTGTCGTCGACTCCGGCCAGCGGGTTGTCCACGGTTGCACTCGAACCGTCGTCGGTCATCTCGAAGATGAAGGTGGTGTCCGCCGAGACGTCGACGTTGTCGGTCACCTCCGTGCCCATGTCCAGGTTGCTCTGCATGATCTGCAGCATCTGGTCGGCGTCGCCCGTGCCGTCATCGAAGTCCAGCGCCATCGCGGTGGTCGTGGGTACGAGCATGAAGAGGAAGGCGAGTGCCATCAGCCATACGGTCCGTCGTGCGTCGAGTAGCGTTCTCATGTCAAGGTCCAATCCCCGCGTTTTACGCGGAATGCGCCCTCCCCCCCTTGGGGTTCGGAGCTTGTTTGTTACTATTTATAAGACCATAAATAAAAATAAGCGTCAATACGCTTATTTTTCCCTGGTACCAGCACCGTATTTTTTGACCTTTTGAGCTTATTTCAACTTATCCACAGAAAAATAATAATTTTATCTTCCCATGTTTGGCTTGACTTTTAGCTTGAAAGATGCTATCTTTAGCGCTTCAAAAACAAAAAAGTTCTGTTTCAACAAGCGGCCTTGTAGAGCCGCGCAACTGGAGAGTGCTAACATGCACCACATCTTCACCACCCTGTTCCTGTTCGTCTCTATCATCTTCACCCCAACTCTGGGCCAGGCCCAGCAGTTCAGCAAGCGAGTCGACGTGACCATGCCCTCGGGCACGTCCACGTTCGTCCGCGGTTCCGAGTGGGTCGACTCGGGTCAGCAGATCTGCCTCTGGAACCACGGTCTCTTCGAGGTCGAAGGGTTCGACGCCACGATCTGTGGTATGGACCAGTACACCCCGGGCGACCCTGTGACCTGCGACATCAGCGATGTCAACTACCACATCGCCGAGGTCGACGCACGCTACAACGACGTGTCTCGGGCCATGGCTCCGGTCAATCCGAACGGATCGTTCTCCCTGGATACCTGGTTCCCGATCAATCGGCCGGAAACGGAAACTTGTTTCGACCTGTGGTTCCGGGTGACCAACGTTGCCACGGAAGGCGGAGACGCGGACACCTACGGCGTCCAGCTGACCACCCCGGACGACTTCTACATCGTCCGCCAGGCCAACGGCAATGGCATCCAACCCCACCAGATCCACCTGGTCCACAGGTACCAGGGAAAGGTCAACGGAAACTTCGCCACTACCACTACCGTATACAATCACGGCGAGTTGACCATGGGCTTCGAAGGTCCGGCTGCGTACGAATTCTGCGCCGGCGAAATCGAGGAGCTGGCGGCTGAGTACTACGTCGAGACCATCCTGGAGCCGTTCCGCGGCGGCAACCTGACCTTCCTGGTGGACCAGAGCGAGGAGGTGATCGCTCACGTAACCATCTCCTACTACGACGAAAACGGGGTCATGCGGAGTCACACCAGCCTAGTGGCCAACGACATGGTTCAGTTCACCGGACTCGAGGTGGCAGCGGTCCTCGACTACAGCCGCACCATCCGGGTCTACGTGGATATCAACCAGTGGATCGCCAACAACGCGACCTTCGCCATTGGGCTGGACACCAGTGGCATCCAGTTCACTGGCCAGTACTCCGGCCAGGTCCTGACCGAAGCCGCTCCCGGCAGCGTCCTGTGGTCCAACACCCACACAGTTACCCCCTAGCCCCTTCCTTCGCCCGAGTTCCCGGGCAAATCTCCCAAACGTAAAACCGCCTCAGCATCCTTCCTCGCTGACGCGGTTTTCAGTTTATCTAGAATTTTAAATCTTCTTTCTTCGCAATCGCAACGAATTTAGAACAACAAAGATTGAACTAAAGGCCATGGCTGCGGAGGCGAAGATTGGAGAAAGTAATAGACCAAGTGGATACAACACGCCAGCGGCAATTGGGATACCAGCAGCGTTGTAAGCAAAAGCCCAGAACAGATTACCCTTGATCGTCCGCATAGTCGCTCGGGACAATTTGATCGCTGCTACCACATCTTGTAAATCATTTTTCACCAACACGATCTCAGCCGACTCGATCGCTACATCCGTTCCAGAACCAATAGCGAACCCTACATTAGACTGAGCCAACGCTGGAGCATCATTGATTCCATCTCCGACCATACCCACACTTTCACCCTGAACCTGAAGTTTTTTAACAACTTTAGCTTTATCCTCTGGGAGCACACGAGCTCGTACATGATCCTGATCAATCCCCACCTGCTCAGCAATAGCCCAAGCTGTGGCTGTATTGTCGCCGGTGATCATAAACACTTCAACTCCCATCTGTTTCATCTGCTCGACAGCGGTTCTTGATGACTTCTTAACCGTGTCCGCCAAAGCAATACATCCAAGCAACTTCCCTGCCTTAGTCACAAAGGCAACGGTCTTTCCGGTTTCTTCAAAAGCGATCGCCTCTGACCTCAAAGGTTTATAGTCAATTCCTTTAGACTCAATAAATTTTGGAGTTCCGACAATAACGTCAGTCCCGTCAACATCACCAGTGACACCAAGTCCAGTAACCGCCTCAAAGTTGATTGCTTTCGACAACTTAAGTTTTTTGACTTGTGCTGAATTCACAATCGCTTGAGCTAACGGATGCTCAGAAGACTGTTCAAGCGATGCGGCTAAACGAAGGACTTCATCACCTCCAACCACATCTGTTACTTCTGGTTCGCCTTTAGTGATCGTTCCGGTCTTGTCGAGTACGATTGTTTTTATTTTATGAGCTTTTTCCAACGCCTCAGCGTTTTTAATTAGAATTCCCTGCGTAGCACCTTTGCCTGTTCCCACCATAATTGCGGTTGGAGTGGCTAAACCTAAGGCACATGGACAGGCAATGATTAGTACTGTTACAGCAACGATCAAAGAAAAAGCCAGAGGTTGTCCAAAAACCAAAAACCAAAAACCAAAAGACAAAATGGCGATAGTGATAACAACAGGGACGAAATATCCTGAAACAACATCAGCAAGACGCTGGATCGGTGCTTTAGATCCTTGAGTCTCGCGGACCAAGTTGATGATCTGCGACAAAGCAGTCTCAGCTCCCACGTGCTTAGCTTCAAAAGTAAAACTTCCTGATTTATTTATCGTTGCTCCGATCACTTCGTCTCCAGTTTTTTTATCGACCGGAATACTTTCACCAGTGATCATTGATTCGTCTACAGCTGAGGTGCCTTCAACAATAACTCCATCAACCGGGATCTTTTCTCCTGGTCGCACCACGACCTGATCACCAACGACCACTTGGTCGATCGCAACTTCGATCTCCTGTCCATCACGAATCACCCGCGCGGTTTTAGCCTGCAGTTTAGCCAACTCCCGAATCGCTTTACCGGCCTGCCCTTTTGCTCGCGCCTCTAAAAATTTTCCAAGTAGGATAAGAGTGATAATGATCGCAGCGGTGTCAAAGTAAACGTGAACCTCTTGCCCAGCGGCAACAAAAAACTCAGGAAATAGTGTCGCAACAAGGCTGTACAGATACGCAGCTGAGGTTCCCACGACGATCAAAGTATCCATATTCGCTCGCAATCGCTTCCCAGCTGCCCAAGCACTTTTGAAAAAAACACCTCCACTCCAGAACATTACGAGCGTAGTCAGGATCAAGGCGATCACCCAAGAAGTCTGCTGCGGCAAAAACGAAAACATGGTCAGCACGAAAACAATCACTGAGATCACAGCTCCGAAAATAAATTTGCTCTTCAAAGCATGTTCTTCAGTTCTTTTGTTCTTCAGTTCTTCAGTCCTGTCCCCGACCTCAATCAACTTATAGTTCCCTACCTGCTGTATAACTTGGGCCAAATCCGCTTCCTTGACCTTACCAGAATCAAACTCAACCGTTGCCTCTTCGTTAGCAAAATTAACCACGGCCTGATCGACCCCTGGTAACTTGATCAGTTCTTTCTCGATATTAATTGCACAACTGGCACAGTGCATTCCGGTCACGCTGTAAGTCTTTTTGATCATATTACTCAACAATAAATTTACCGCGCACCATTCCCATCCAACAACTAAAGCCGATCGTACCAGCCTTGTCTGGAGTGAACTCAATCACGTTCAAACC